>JADDPY010000304.1 GCA_016781635.1 Rubrobacter sp. | reverse complement strand
TTCATAGGAGCACTCTCTAGTCGTCGACTATTACCCTTATGTTGCCCAATAACAACGGCAGCAGCATACCTTGCCGCGTCCTAACGCACCAGCCCCTTACCGCAAGCGAGGTGCAGGGTTCACATTCTGCGGGCATCTCGGGGTGGTCCGCTGTGAAAACACACCTATATCGTTCTCCTGCTTCGGGTAGACTTCGTGCATTGGACACACGCGACTACAAAAAACCGGTGGGGTACGAGGAGTTTCTCCCCGATAACCGGTATAAGGACCCGGGGCTCGGTGCCTGGATCAGGCGAAACTCCGCGCTGCTTGTTCGTTTGTTTATGGTCGCGGTCTTTACCTTCGGCGCCTCGACCACCGCGGCGAACTTCTCTTATGGCTTACAGGGCGAGCCTACAAAGCTCACCGTGGAGCAACTGACGACAGGCCAACTTCCCCCTGGTACAGAGCTCGGGGATTACGTAGAAATCACGGGTAGCCCGGTCTTCGGGCCTGACCCAGAGAAAGTTGGTACGCCGGAATCCAGAATAGGTATCTCCGCTCGCTACAGTGCTGCCTACTTCTACTTCGCCCTCGAAGAGACAGGCGATAGCCTGCTCGTACAAACTGCTCAGACTCCGCCCGACACGACAAAGATCGGTGAACAAGTTTATCGTGGCAAGCTCGACACCGTCGGAACAGTCATTTTTCATGACACCACCCAGGACGGCCTCGAAAACGCGGGCTTGCCGCACAAGGAGAACATTCCGGTAATTACGACTGGGGATACTCCGGAGTACTACCGTCAGATCTTCCCTGCTTACTCCGCGATCATCGGGCTTTGGATTGCGTCCATTGCCTGGCTGCTCTGGAAGAGGAACAAGCCGTTTCTGGGCTTGTAGCCGCAGCTCGCCGAGCTTGAACAAAGATTTTTTTCGTTTTGGAGCATCCGGCTCAAAACCTAGTTCTCCCTCAACTGGTATATCGGCGCTTAACAAGGGCTTCTGGACTAGACACCTTGTAGTGGGCTGGCTATATTGGCCTGGCACATAGCTTGTGCTTGGTGGGGCAGATCGTCGAGTAGCGTGCCAGAGGGGAGCAGGTAGAGGATTTTGGACCGTTTCTTCAAGTTCTCCGAGCGGGGGACGAACCTACGTACGGAGGTCGTGGCGGGGCTTACGACCTTTATGACGATGGCTTACATTATCTTCGTCAACCCTGCGATCCTCAGCACCGAAGGGACAGGTCTCCCCGCAGAGGGCGTCTTCGTAGCGACCTGTCTCGCCGCGGCGGCGGCGAGCATAGCGATGGGCGTAGTGGCCAACTTCCCGGTGGCACTCGCTTCTGGCCTCGGCCTCAACGCGGTCGTAGCATTCACCTTGATCCTAGGGCTCGGCATACCGTGGCAGACGGCAATGGCCGCCGTAATAGTAGAAGGCCTATTCGTTACGCTACTCGTACTAACGAACCTGCGCGAGGCGGTGCTGAACGCGATCCCGCTCTCGCTCAAGTTCGCGATCGCGGTAGGAATTGGCCTCTTTATAGCTTTTATCGGCCTCAAGAACGCCGGTATCGTTGTCGCGGATCCGGTGACGTATCTAAAACTCGGTGACTTCACTCAGGGGCCGGTCTTGCTCGCTCTCTTCGGGCTCACCATCACGCTCGCGCTCGTGGCGCGGGGCTTGAGGGGCGGGTTGATCGTTGGCATCCTCCTGACGGGGATTATCGGAATGGTCTTCGGCGTCGTGCCCCTCCCCTCTTCCATAGCCTCCTTCAACCTCGACACCTCCACCATCGGGGGCGGTGTGCTGGCGCTGCCATACGTATTGCAGCTTACGCTGCTGCCTGTAATCTTTGCGCTGTTTATGACGGACTTCTTCGACACGATGGGGACCGTGATCGCGGTCGGCCAGGAGGCAAAACTCCTCGACGAGTACGGGCGCCTGCCGAACGCCAAGAGGGTGCTGCTGGTCGACTCCCTGGCGGCGGTCGGGGGCGGGGCGATGGGCGCGAGCAGCGTGACAAGCTTTATAGAGAGCGGGTCGGGGGTCGCAGAGGGTGGACGCACCGGGATGACGAGCGTAGTGGTGGGCATCCTGTTCCTGCTCGCGCTGCCGTTCTCGCCGCTCGTGACAGTTATAGGGGGGAGCATACCTATCTCGGGGGGTGTGGAGGGGGCCGAGATCTTTGTGTCGCCCGTTACGGCGCCCGCGCTTATCGTAGTCGGCTTCCTGATGATGACCTCGGTGCGCTTCGTGCCATGGGACCGAACGGACGAGGCCATTCCGGCCTTTCTTACCATCCTGACCCTTCCGCTGACCTTCAATATTTCTTATGGAATCGGCTTTGGCTTTATCTCCTACGTTCTTATAAAGCTCGCCCGGGGCAAGCCCGGCGAGGTACACCCGTTGCTCTACATCGCGGCGGCTCTCTTTGCGCTTGCTTTCCTCGTGCCGGCCTTGCAGCAGTAGCCGAAGGAGAGCGCCGCCCAAGTGTGGACACATTTACACGCGTTTATCTCCTTTACGACAGGGGTAGAAGTGTCAGCGCGAAACTTTGCGCTGATCTATATTAGCCGTGGCCTGTGCTTCAAGGTATTACGGTAGGGGGGAGGTGAGAAATCGTGGGTATTTTGGCTTGGATCATAGTGGGGCTTATAGCCGGTATTTTGGCTAAGATCGCCATGCCGGGCCCGGATCCTGGTGGCTTTATTTTGACCGTCATCATAGGCATAGCGGGGGCCGTAGTCGGGGGATTGATCCTCAACGCTGTTCTAGGACGTCCTGGGATGACAGGGTTTGACCTTCCTACCGTATTGATAGCAACCCTTGGCTCCGTCCTCCTTTTAGCCGTGTATCGGTTTATCACGCGCCGGGTGGTGTAGACGCCATTTAGAGTAGGGTGGTGGAGGATGGTAAGGAGTTGTTTTTGACGAAAGGAGTAGCAACGTGAGTGAACAAAGGACCCAGCAGCAGAACAGCCCGCTACAAACCGAGCGGGGCTCCACGAGCATACAAGACGGCGTCGTCGCCAAGATAGCGGGGATCGCGGCGCAGGAGGTAGACGGCGTACGGATGGGCGGCAGCACCTCACAGTCCGTCGGTGGCTTGTTGAGCAGCATCCCCGGTGTAAGCGGCGGCAGCAGCGAGTCCCGCGGGGTCTCGGTAGAGGTCGGCGAGATCGAGGCGGCGGTCGACATCACCGCGACGGTAGCTTACGGCCGGTCGATTCCGCAGGTCTCCGAGGCGGTGCGTCGCAACGTTATAAACCGGGTCGAGAACCTTGTAGGCCTGAGGGTCACGGAGGTCAACATCACGGTCAACGACGTATTTTTCCCGGAGCAGGAGCGCCAGCAGCAGCAACAGCAGCAACAGCGCCAGATCGAGCAACAGCAGCAGCAAGAGCAGAGGGTCAGGTAGGCAAGCAAGCGAGGTAAGAGAGGATCGTCTTGATCGACGACCTGCAACTGGCGAGGGCCGTACGAGAGACGGCTCTCGCCACGGCCGGGGTTCACTCGATGGGCTCTGGTCGTTACGCCGAAGCAGCCACTTACGGGGCAGGAGAGAAGGTTACCGGGGTGGTCGTGGACCCTAGCTCCGTGCGGGTGCATATCATCGCCCGTTACCCCCTCACGGAGCCGATTCCTAGCCTAGCCGAGCGTGTAAGGGAAAGGGTGGCACTGAGAACTGAGGGACGGCCAGCAATGATCGTCGTTGAGGATTTGGAGGTGGAGCAGAATGAGAATCTTTAATCGGATAATTGTCGTTCTGCTCCTCGCTGCTCTGGTCGCACTCGGGATCGCAACGGTCTTCTACGCCTTCGATCTCGCCGGCTACCGGCTCGCGAACCTCCCCCGCGTCCTGGGTCTCGACGGTTTCGCTCAGAGCCTGAGCTCCTTCGTCAACAACGTGGAAAACAGAAACTTAAATCCCTTGGATTACGTCGTTCTAGGCGCGATCGCGCTTCTCGGCCTGATCCTTCTGATCATGGAGTTTAAGCCGCCTACCCCGCGCCGGGTGAGGATGCAGCAAGGGACGTACATCACGCGTAGGGCCGTGAGGGACGAAGTCGTGGAGGCCACGGAGCGTAACTCGGAGGTTCTCCAGTCGGACGTCGACGTGGCGGCCCAGAGGAGGCCCGGGGCAAAGGTAGACGTCACGGCAAGTGTGCGCCGTGGCGAGGACACGAGCCGTTTGCAGTCCGAGGTACGCAACTCTGTGCAGCAGCACCTAGGTCGGGTAGGGGTGCCGGTCAGTAACCTCAACGTCCGCATAGCGGAGTCCGACCCACGCCAGACGAAGACGAGGGTGAAGTAATGAACGCTTTCAACCGTTTCATAATGTTCGTATTGGCCCTGCTTCTTATAGCCGTACCCGTACTATTACTCCTGATCGCCTTCGGGGTGTTCTCGGCCGACGCGATAAACGCGGTGACCGGATATCGGAGCGCGGTAAGAGGCCTCACGGGCCTGGTCTCGAACTTCAACTTTGCGCAGGAAACGCGGGTTATTATCGGCATAGTCGGCGCCCTTGTGGCTCTGATAGCCGGGTATCTACTCCTCCGGGAGCTAACTTTCGGGCGTCCCGTGGCGAAAAAAGCTCTCGTAGACGATACGCCGGGTCGGGAGACCGCTATTACGGCGACCGCGGTGCGCCACCTTGCGGAAGGTGCGGCACGCGAGGTTGGGGCCGAATCCCCGTCTTGCTCCCTCGCCTCCAATGATGGCCGCTACGACGTGGCGTGTGAGATCCGGGTACCCAAGTCTCGCAACTTTGCGGAGACGGCCACCCAAACCCGGGAGAACGTTCGTCGGGTCCTCGGCGAGCAGCACGTGCCCCTGAACAACGTGGAAGTCACGGTGCAGGGTAGCACCGCATCCCAAGGATAAGGAGAGAAATGACCACCTGGACCTACAAGCAATGGGGGGCCCTTATAGGGGCGCTCGTTATGTTCTCGATAGCCCTCGTGGGCATCGGCGAGACGGCTCTCGTGGTGATCTTCGGCGTCATCGGCTACTTCGTGGGCAAGTTCTTGGACGGCGAGCTGGACGTTCAGGACATCCAGCAGCGCGCCCAGAGGCGTATGAGCGGCGGCTAAAGCCGCAGAAGTTCAAAAATTCTCCGGCCCCCGCGCGGAAGTTCTCCGCATGGGGGCCATTGTCATACTCGCCGCTGGTACGAGGCATCCGGACATGTAGGCGGACTCTTCTCTACAGCTCCGGGGCGCCAGTGCTCCCCTCCTCCGTGGAACGTAGAGGCGTGGACGGTTATCCTTGGTGCATGAACAACAAGGCATGGGAGAAGCTTAAAGGTTGGGGCCACGAGCCCGAGAAGACCGCTATATTCACGGACATCGATGGCACGCTTGCCCCTATCGTCTCCACCCCGGACCTCTCCAAGGTGCCCGAGGAGTTGCGGCTGCTCCTGGCGCGTCTTGCCAGGAGCTACCGTATAGTCGCCGGTATCAGCGGCCGGGCTACACCCGACGCAAAAAAACTCATCGGCTTGGAAGATGTCGTGTATTACGGCAATCACGGGTTCGAGATACTGCGGGACGGTGCGGTCGAGGTCGTGCCCGAGGCCATGCCATATGCGGATAAGGTCAGGGAGCTCGAGAAGTTGTCGCGGGAGGAGCTTGGGCCCCGGGGCGCCTTCGTCGAGGACAAGGGCATTACCGCCTCGATCCACTACCGTAACGTCCCTCCGGAGGTAGGCGAGCTGTGCAAGGCTTTCGTGAAGCGCGAGGGCGAGCGGCTGGGGTTGCGTATCACCGTGGGCAGGGGCGTCGTGGAGGCGCGTCCCCCCATCCGCGCCGACAAGGGCACCGCTATCCGTCGTCTAGTCGAGGAGTACGGTCCCGAGAAGGCACTGTTTATAGGGGACGACACCACCGACCTCGACGCATTCCGGGCGCTGGAGGAGCTTCGGGAGGAAGGCGTGCTGCTGGAGACCCTACGTATCGGCGTGAAGAGCGACGAGGGGCCACCCGAGATCGTCTCGGAGGCCGACCTGATCGTGGACGGGGTCGAGGGGGTCGGTGAAGTGCTACGGGTACTCGTCAGCGAAGACTAGCTTCTCGTCCTGCAAGTATCCCCAGAATCGTCGCCAAGGAGATGCCGACGAATAAAGCCTCGAAGAGCCCAAACAAGCCTGCGTAAAAGCCGAAGTAGAAGACGTCGAGCAGGAGCCAGTACGCGGGAACTCCAGAAGAAAAGTCCGAAAAAATCAGGGAGTTCGGTAACAAAAACAGGGCGCCGCTCAGCGCTCCGCCAACGCAGATGTCGAGCGCTGTTGCGACTAGCGGGTAAAGAACCCGTTTTGTAGGGTCCGGCCAGACAGCCTGAGAAGATTTCGGCGGCGAGCAGCCCGGCTACGGCTCAGAGAAGCGTGTACAGCGGCAAGTATGGGCGCATCTCGGGAGACGCGAAATCACCTGCCAAGGTCTCCGATGAGCCGATCAGAACATAAGTACTCATGTTCGCAACCCCGACAAGGACGGCCGCGCCCCCTGCTAAGCTCGCTGGGTTTGACCCGCTTTCGCGCACCGATCAGAGTTAAGCGATCGAGTTCTGTGAAAGGGGTCGAAGAAG
>JADDPY010000325.1 GCA_016781635.1 Rubrobacter sp. | reverse complement strand
GCCACTTGTTGAAGTCGTAGGTGCGCGCCTCCTCGTCCCAACCGACGAAGATGCCCGTGTCGTCCATGTCCTCGTAGTCCTCGGAGAGGAGCGTCGGGGCGTTGGTGAAGTTGACGACGTACTCCTTGAAGTACGCCTCGTTCTCGATGACGTAGTTGACGAGCCCACCGAGGAACGCGATGTCCGTCCCCGGCCGGATCGGCGCGTAGATGTCGCAGAGCGCCGACGTGCGCGTGAACCGCGGGTCGACATGGATGAGCTTCGCGCCCTTGCGCTTGGCGATCATCGGGTGACGGAAGCCCACCGGGTGGGCCTCTGCCATGTTGGAGCCTTCTATAAGGATGCAGTCCGCGTTCTGCAGGTCCATGAGAGAGGAGGTAGCGCCGCCCCTACCGTACGTGATGCCCAGACCGGACACCGTGGAGGAGTGTCATATTCGCGCCTGGTTTGTGACCCTCACCATCCCCATCGAGTGGAAGAGCTTGGTGATGAGGTAGTTCTCCTCGTTGTCGATGGCGGCCCCACCGATGGAGGCGACGGCCTTGCAGTGATTGAGGGGATTACCGTCTTCCTGCTTCTCTTCCCAGTTGTTGTCGCGGGATTTCTTGAACCGCTCGGCGATCATGTCCATCGCCGTCTCGAGGTCCAGGTCCTCCCACTCCTCAGAGTAGGGCCTGCGGTACTTGACGGTGGTCCAGCGGTGAGGCGAGACGTGCATCCCGTACGTCGCCGAGCCCTTCGGGCAAAGAGTGCCCGCGTTGATCGGGCTCTCCGGGTTCCCCTCAATGTCGAGGATCCTACCGTCCCGATGATAAACCAGGGTCGAGCAACCTACTGCGCAGTACGGGCAGACGCTCGTCGTCTTTTGTACGTCCTGGTCGTGGATGCGCGCCCGGAGGTTTCGGGTCGACTCACTGACCGGGTGTTTCACCTTCACGCCGACGTGGTTTCTCAACTTCGACCACAAGCCGTCTGTGTCCGTTAATCTAAGGAACACGCTCCGCTCCTCTCTTGTCTGGTATTTCTTGCGTTAATCTCCCCTGGCGCCATTGTAACCACTACTTACCCGCACCGAAACCATTGCGCATTCACAAACACATGATGATCTCTTTAAGATTTTTGAAGCCGGCCCGGATGCTGTTGTGCGAGGTTCGGGCGTTTGTTACGGTGAAAAAGTCGGATCTATCCGTGGCACAGCATGGTGAAGGAGGTCCGCGATAAGGGCCGGTGGCCGTATCCCCGCCGCCGTTTTCGGGCGGAGGGGGTTATCGGGATACCGGTATTGTGAAGAGAAGGTTCAGAAGCCGTTATTACGCAACCTGAGGAGGAGTGTATGGCTGACCAGAACAAGGTAGTGGTCTACAAGGGGCCCGGCGAAGTCGCCGTAGAAAACATAGATTACCCGAAGCTCGAGGTACCGCAGGACGTCGCCGAGGCGATGAACTACAGGAGCGCCGCTGCTCCGCACGCGGTCATCCTGAGGGTCGTCTCGACCAACATCTGCGGTTCGGACCA
>JADDPY010000259.1:2281-6610 GCA_016781635.1 Rubrobacter sp. | reverse complement strand
CTGAGTGTGCGATCTTGCATAGTGCTAAAATCTTCAGCTATGCAGGAAGAGAGGCTGGCAGAAAACACGACCGCAGGAAAGATCGAGGGTCTCGCGCGCCTCAGGGAAGAGGCGGCGCACCAGGCCCCGGAGAAGGCAGTTCAGCGGCAGAAGGAGAAGGGCAAGCTCACGGCCCGCGAGAGGGTAGATCTCTTGCTGGATCCGGGCACGTTCGTCGAGCTCGACCGCTACCGGGTCCACCGCTCGCACAACTTCGGTCTGGGGGACAACAAGCCTCTGGGCGACGGGGTCATCGTCGGGTATGGCGAGGTCTCGGGGAGGAAGGTCTGCGTCTTTAGCCAGGACTTCACGGTCTTCGGCGGCTCTTTGGGCGAGGTATACGCGCAGAAGATATGCAAGGTCATGGACCTCGCGATAAACACTGGATGTCCCATCGTCGGGATAAACGATTCGGGTGGGGCGCGTATTCAGGAGGGGGTAGTCTCGCTCGCTGGGTACGCAGAGATCTTTCACCGGAACGTCACGGCGAGCGGGGTGGTGCCACAGATCAGCGTCATCATGGGTCCCTGCGCGGGCGGGGCGGTTTATTCCCCGGCGATCACGGACTTCGTCTTCATGGTCGAGGAGACGAGCCACATGTTCATCACCGGCCCCGACGTCATAAAGAGCGTCACCGGAGAAGACGTCTCCTTCGAGGACCTCGGCGGGGCCGCGACCCACAACACCAAGTCCGGCGTCGCCCACTTCTCCTCCCCCGACGAGGAGACGTGCCTCGAGGACGTCCGCTACCTCCTCTCGTTTCTCCCCGAGAACAACCTGGAGAGCGCTCCGCACTTCCCGCCCGCGGACTCGGCCGAGCGCATGGACGAGGACCTGGCGGCTCTCGTCCCCGACTCGACCAACCGCCCCTACGACATCCGCGGCGCCGTAACGGGCGTCGTTGACGACGGGGAGTTCTTCGAGGTGCAGGAGGGGTGGGCGCAGAACCTGGTGGTCGGCTTCGCGAGGCTCGACGGGCACGCGATAGGCGTCGTGGGGAACCAGCCGGCGGTGCTGGCGGGGACCCTGGACATGGACGCGAGCGTGAAGGGGGCGCGGTTCGTGCGCTTTTGCGACGCGTTCAACATCCCGCTGTTGACGTTCGTGGACGTGCCGGGCTTCATGCCGGGGACGGACCAGGAGTGGGGAGGCATCATCCGCCACGGCGCCAAGCTCCTCTACGCATTCTCCGAGGCCACCGTGCCGAAGATGACGGTCATCACCCGCAAGGCTTACGGTGGCGCCTACGACGTCATGAACTCCAAGCACATCGGGGCGGACATGAACGTCTCGTGGCCGACCGGCGAGGTCGCCGTGATGGGGGCGCCGGCCGCCGTCGGCATAATCTTCCGCCGCCAGATCGCCGAGGCCGAAGATCCCGAGGCGAAGCATGCCGAGCTTATAGCCGACTACGAGGAGCGGTTCAATAACCCGATGGTCGCCGCCGAGATGGGCTTTATCGACGACGTAATCGACCCGCGCGAAACCAGACCGTACCTCATAAAAGCCCTATCCATGATCCGCACCAAGCGCCCCGAGCGCCCCCCGCGTAAGCACGGGAACATACCGTTGTGAGAAGCGCGCGGGGCCTCCGGGGCCGCGTGGCGAGCGGGTTCGACCTTTTGCCCTCCACCCGTCAGGGCCGTGCGGCTCTGACCTCGGGGGTCGTTGTCTTCCTGGTCTTGGATGTGCTCGTGGTATTGGGCTCCGAGCTCGCCCTCGGGCTGCTGGTACTGTTGACGGGTCTGGTGGCCGGTCTGGTCCTCGCCTTCCTCGTCACGCTCCCTGCGCGTCGGGCTCTGGAGCGTAGCGGGCCGGCGAACCTCTTCGGCTTCCTCGTGGGACTGGCCTCAATGTTCGTGATCGTCTTCCTCGGGACCCAGACGGCTGGTATACCGGCGTATCCGACGGCCGAGGGGGGACATCTCGGAACGGTCATCTACGGCTTCGCTTTCGGGTTTGGCGTGACGGTGTGTATGCTCTCCCTTCGCTCACCTGTTGATTCCTCCGTCTACCGCGGCGCGGCTGTGGAGAATGGGGTGGGCGGGGTCTGGTTGAGGGCTTCGTTGGTTGTGGCGGGCGTGGTAGTGGGGCTCTTCGGGCTGCTCTTCTTCGCGTTCTTGTTGCTCGAGTACGTGCTCGGGCCCGTGGTAAGAGCGTTTACGGCTTGAGCGTCGAGCCTAGCCCAGAGGAGGCGGTGGCGATAATGGCGGCGCTGGAGGTGCTGCGTAAGGACGAGCCGGAAGGCGCGAGCCCTCCCAGACGAGACCGTTGGAGGCTCGCGGGGCTTCTAGGTCACGCTCCGCCGCGGGAGATGAAGTTGCCGGGTTCGTTGTGGTCGTACTCTAGCTGGGAAGGCATGGTCTAGGTGTTCGGGAAGGTTCTGGTCGCAAATCGCGGGGAGATAGCGGTACGTATCGTCCGTGCTCTCAGGGAGATGGGTATCGGGAGCGTGGCCGTCTACTCGGATGCGGACCGGGAGTCGCTGCACGCGCGCCTCGCTGACGAGGCGTACCACGTGGGTCCCGCCCCCGCCACGGAGAGCTACCTGAGCGTAGAGAAGCTGATCGAGGTGGCCGGGAAGAGCGGGGCCGAAGCGGTGCATCCGGGCTACGGCTTTCTGGCGGAGAGCGCGCCTTTCGCCAGGGCGGTCGAGGAGGCGGGGATGGTGTGGATCGGACCGCATCCCAAAGCCATAGAAGCGATGGGCTCGAAGGTCGAGTCCAGGCGCATCATGAAGAAGGCAGGCGTCCCGATGGTCCCGGGGACCGAGGGCCAGATCTCCTCGGTGAACGAGGTGCGCGCTTTCGGCAAGGAACACGGCTATCCCGTCGCGGTGAAGGCGTCGGCGGGTGGCGGTGGCAAGGGTTTCGCGGTCGCCCATAGAGAGGACGCCGCAGAGGGCGCCTTCGAGCGGGCGAGCCGCGAGGGCGAGGCGTACTTCGGGGACGGCTCCGTCTACGTCGAGCGCTACCTCGCGGGCCCACGTCACGTCGAGATACAGGTCGTGCGCGACAAGCACGGCAACGCGGCGCATCTGGGCGAGCGGGACTGCTCCATACAGCGCCGCCACCAGAAGCTCCTGGAAGAGTGCCCGAGCCCCGCGATAGACCCGGCAATGCGCGAGGAGATGGGCCGGGCAGCCGTGGAGGCGGCCGACGCGGTGGGCTACGACAGCGTCGGCACCGTAGAGTTTCTGGTCGAGGGCGACGAGTTCTTCTTTCTGGAGATGAACACGCGCGTTCAGGTCGAGCACCCCGTCACCGAGGAGGTGACCGGGATAGACGTGGTTCAGACGGGCATCCGTGTAGCCGCCGGGGAGAAGCTGCCCTTCACGCAGGAAGACGTCTCCTGGCGCGGACACGCGATAGAGGTACGCCTCAACGCCGAGGACGCCGCGAACAACTTCGCCCCGAGCCCCGGGACGGTCACCGTGTACGAGGAGCCGGGCGGGCCGGGGGTGCGGGTGGACTCGTCGCTGCGCGAGCCAGGCGTCGTCCCCGAGTACTACGATCCGCTCTTCGCCAAGCTCATCGTCCGTGGTTCGGACAGGCAAGATGCCCTCAGACGCTTGCGTAGGGCGCTCTCCGAGTTCAGGGTCGAGGGGATCGCCACCACCCTGCCGTTCTTCCAGGCGATTCTGGACGACGAGGTTTTCGTGAAGGGCAATTACACGACGGGCTTCGTCGCCGAGCGGATGGACGGTTTGAAGATCGAGGGCCCCAGCATCGGTGCGACCGCGGGTGACGCGGGCGAGAAGACCCCGCGAGAAGTCGAGGTCGAGGTCAACGGCAAGCTCTTCCGGGTCAAGGTCTACGGGGACGAGATCGTTGGAAGCTCCGGGACCGCCGGCGCCCAGGCTTCGCCCCGGCGCGGGAAGGGCGGTTCCACGAAGCGGGCGGCGGTCTCCGAAGGGACGGTAGCGGCACCCATGCAGGGCACGATCGTCAAGGTGTTTGTCGAGAAGGGACAATCCGTCTCCGTGGATGAGCCGGTCTGCCTTCTGGAGGCGATGAAGATGGAGAGCGAGATCCGGGCCCAGAAGGACGGCGTGGTATCGGAGGTGCTCGTCGAGGCCGGCCGGGCGGTCCGCTCCGGCGACGCCCTGGTAGTTCTGGAATAGGACCTCCTGAGATGGTCGAGCACGCGGCGGACTTCGAGTGGCGCGGCGAGGGCGAGGGGGCCGAAGTGACCGTCTACGCCCCCGACGGTGCCACCGCGGAACGCGCCTTCGAGCGTGCCCTCCCCGCCACGCGCCTCCCCGGAGTAGAAAGCCCCGTCGAAGCGGCG
>JADDPY010000259.1:0-2194 GCA_016781635.1 Rubrobacter sp. | reverse complement strand
CTCGTCGCCGAGACCCCCATAGCATCACTCGGAACGCCGCCGGACGAGGTGCCGCGCCTCCTGTCCCGACGCCTCTCGGAGGTCGCCCTGCCCGGGATCGACGAGACCGGGGTCCGGCAGCTCTCGGAGGCAGGCGCCACCTGGGCCGCGGGGGAGGGATTCATCGAGGAGGATGACCTCTCCCTTTTCCTGCCCGGCTCCACGCCTCGCACGGGGGACTCCGACTCTCTGGGGAGGCGCGCCCTGGCCGCAGGCGCGAGGGACTGGACGCGACCGGGGAGCGTGGGTGACTTCCGGGTCGCCGACATTCTGGACTCTGAGAGGGCCGGGGAGGCTAGCCTCGAAGAGGGGACCCTCGCTCTCGTCGTGGAGGTGGGAGCCGAGGACCTCGGCCGGCTCGCCCTCGCCGGGCATCGCGAACGCATCGTCGCGAGGACCTTTCACGGGGACTTCGGCTCTCCGGAGGGCCTGCTCGCCGCCCCGGTAGGTACGGAAGAGGCGGCGGATCTCCAGGCGGCCGCCGGTGCCGCAGCCGGTTACGCCGCCGGGCGCGCGGCCCTCGTCCTATACGCGCTGCGACGCTCGCTGAGGGATCTGACTCCCATGCGTCTGGGTGCGGCATGGCCCATCGGCGGGCTAGAAGAGGAAGGGGAGCACCGCCTTCATCGCGACGGGTTGGCGGCGGTGGGGGAAGGTGGGATCGGCGTTTCAGGGCTGCGCGTGGCGGCCGGCACGGGTAAGATGTTTCGTAGTGTGCCACCCTTCGGGGTGGAGGCAGAACGGGCAAGTTGGCCCTGGGAAGAGGCGGGATTGTGTGCGGGCGTGGCAGTTCTGGAGCCCCTCGGAGGGAGGTCGGAGGTTAGACCGTGGACCTCTTGATGGTGCGCGAACGACCCAGCGGCCGGTTCGTCTACGTCGAGACGCTCGAGCGAAGGCGTGGGGAGACGCCCTGGGGGTACGTCCGGCGCAGCGTGCGGCGAGAAGCCCAGATCCGAGCTTCCTTCGACGGCGAAACATCGGAGGTTATCGTCGGTTGGGGGATGGGCTCGGTCGAGGAGTTTCTCAGGACCTACCCCGAGTACGGACCGCGGGACGAGCATGCCGCCGAGAGCGGCTAGTGGGGATTGAAAACAGGAAGTTTTTCGACCAGCGGGGTACCTGACAAGATAGATTAATTCGTAACGGCGGCCTTCAAACTCGTAGCGGCCCTGGCGTGGAATGCCGCTACACGGAGACTCTTCACCGCGATCTTTGGAGAGGCTATCTGTTCGCCAAGTTCGCTTGTGCGATAGTCGGGAGCGTGGTGATCGTCTTCGTCACTGTACGTCCCGAAGATGTCGCCGGAAGGATCAAAAAGAAAGGGACCGGCGTTTAGCGAACTGGCGCCGGTCCCTTTTACGCTCCCTCTTCGGGGGATGATCTTTACTTGAAGTCCTCCGGGGAGACCCTGTTCATCCAGTCCTTGAACTTGTCCACGACCTCGTCTTCGGGGGCCTCCTCCATCGATTCCTGGTCCTGGAACTCGACCGCTGCCTCCTCGATCACATTGTTCGCCGCGAAGATGGCGGCGCCGGTTCGGACGGCGATGGCGATCGCATCGGAGGGTCGGGAGTCCACCTCGACGGCCCGACCGTCGATCTCCAGGTGGATGGTCGCGAAAAAGGTCGAGTCCTTGAGTTCCGTAACGGTGATGCGCTCCATCGAGCCCCCGAGCTCGCTCACGAGGGTCGCGGCGAGGTCATGGGTCAACGGGCGCGAGAATTCCTGATTCTGGAGCTTCATCAGGATAGAACGTGCTTCCGCCTGGCCGATCCAGATGGGAAGATAGCGGTTCTCACCCTCGACCTTGAGGATAACTATCGGGCTCGAGCTGAAGAGGTCCAGATTTATCCCGTAGATCGACATCCGGGTAAAGCCGTTGGCGCTCACTGGTCCATACGCTCCTCTCACACCGTGGTCACCGAGCAGGCTCCCCGCGGCGGATCCTGAAAAGGTTGTTTCGTGCCGACCGATTCTACTGCCCGACACGTGCCCCTTCAATCTGGCACGACGCGGCATATTTTCACCACGTGTTGTACAATACCCGGGTTCGCGTCGCCGTCTCTCCGACGGTGCCGAGCACAAGGGCCTGTAGCTCAGCCGGTTAGAGCGCTTCTCTGATAAGGAAGAGGTCCCTGGTTCGAGTCCAGGCAGG
>JADDPY010000302.1 GCA_016781635.1 Rubrobacter sp. | reverse complement strand
GGACTCCGTTACCCGACTCCCGCCGGGTTGACGAACATAGGAGCGTCGAGGTCTGTTATCCGCACCCTCCCCCGTGTAAGGGGGAGGCAACAGTAGAACCAGATTAGAGTATGTAGACTGAGAGTAGCTTGCCTTCTCCATAAAGCTCTGCATGAGACGCTACGAGGAGAGTCATGCAGAGAACAAGCAGCTAAATTCGCCAGCGCTACTTGGGAGTTGATTTGTCTGACATGGTAGGAACTTTGTAATGTACAAGGCGAATGTTTCGTCGATACGCAAGCTTGTTCCGCTGATCCTTGTGTTTGTTCTTGCAATTGTGGTCTTTAAGCAATACGGCTTTGTGGGAGAACTTCGTCACGATCACGCTATTTTTCTTTACAGTGGTCAACAGATGGCCGAAGGCACCCCTCCGTATGTCAGCATCTTTGATAACAAAGGCCCACTCGCTCCGATGCTTGCAGGATTGGGGGTAGAGATTTCTAGTCTGCTGGGTTGGAGTGACATACTTACCGTACGCATGGCCTTCTCCCTCGTTGGGTGTTTTGCAGTAGCTTCGGTCTACTTATTAGGGAATAGCTTCTTTCGATCTCAAAGAGTAGGGTTTTTTGCGGCTTTATCTTTCTTAGGATTTTTCGGTTTTGTCCACTTGGCTACTTCCATAGGTCCCGAGCCTAAAGTCCCAGTAGTCTTATTTGAAGCCTTGAGTCTCATTCTGATGAGCCGGAGGCAATGGTTCTGGGCAGGCCTCTGCGGCTCACTGTCGATGCTTGTTTGGCAACCCACAGCTGTCCTACCGCTCGTGACGCTTTTACTCGCTGTCGTACAATCCCCAGAGAGACGTGCAGCTGCACTCGTGCGCGCGGCGGTAGGCATAGGATTGCCGTTGGGCGCTGTGAGCGCATACTTCCACTACCATGGCGCCTTTTACGAAATGTTGGACGGGTTCGTCCTTTTCAACTTCCTTTACAGTGTCCGAGGGCCATCCTTATTAGAAGATCCTCTCTCGCACTTTCTTCGACCCATAGGAATTGCTTTTACCGCATACCGGGTGATGTTTCTGCCCATCTTTATAGGCTTCACCATGATCGTCTACGCGTGCTATTCGAGAGTAGTATCTTGGAGTTCTTATAGAGAGCTGCTGTTTAAAGATACATTTGCTCCTATAGCGTTGACTTTTCCAGCCTTTATCCTGCTGTCTCTACTCGATTTTCAGGGGCCTGCAGATTTCTTTGTTCTGCTTCCGTATGCAGCTATCGGATTTGGCGCATTCTTAGATCTTGCGATTCGCGGTACAGATGCTTCAGAAAGAACTCTGCCTCCGCTCAGAGAAGGAGTAGGGGTGCAAGGACTGCTTACCGTGGGAATATCCATCCTCCTACTAGGATTAGCCACGAGCAATGGCTCGGCCACTATCAATCTCGAGCTCGCCGAGAGTCGGGTAAAGTATGCCCAGCAGAAGCAAGCTGCCCAGCGAATAGAAGACAGGTTCGGTGAGGAAGCGAAGGTAGTGTCGTTAGGCGCGCCATATACATTAGTGTTACTGCACCGAACTAACCCGACCCCGTATGGCTTCATTAAAGCGGGTATTGATCGTCGTATTCAAGACAGAACCCCAGGCGGCTTCGAGGGGTGGATAAGAGAATCGGAGGCGTATGATCCAGACGTAATCGCTTTCGGACAGCTGCAGTCGTTGAGGGAGAACCACGAAGAAAAATTAATGGACTGGCTAAACTCAAATTATCGCGAAGATCGAATAGGTCCTTGGAAGATTTACGTGAAGCCTCCTATGAATGAGTAAAGTAGGTGGCTAGGCTGCTAATAGCCAATAAAAGACTTTGCGCCGAAGTCCGTGCCAACCCCTCTTCGAGACGAATTGGTTGCGCCACTTTTCTACGCGCCGGGGGGACTGGCGCTCCGCATCGACCTGCTGAGGGCCGTCTCCCATTCGTTGGCGCACGTTCTGCAATGTCTGTTGGGCCTCTCCGGGTCGCTTGGGGCCCCGCCCAGGCGTATCTGGCCGGCCGCGGCCTGTAGCTTGCTACGAGGCGTGACAGCGCCGTAAACGATCTTCACGGTATCCCTCGAAGAGCAGCGCGGGCATTTGGTCGGGCCGAACACGAGGAACCCAGTGTACCCGTGCCGCGGCACGGCGAGCAACCGCACGGACACCCTCGTGCACCGCTTCACCAAGAAGCCACCATTCGGGTCTGTCGGCTTTTTGGTAATGGACCCTCAGCACGTGAGAAATGGCCCCCTTCGTGGGCCTTCCTCGGGTGTTGTAGGCGTTACGCTACCGATCGACGGCCCTTCGCGGCGCTCCGAGGTTCGTGCAGGGCCTCCAGCCCTCCTTTTCACCAAAAGACCGACAGAACCCGCTATTCGTAACCTAGTTTGGTCGGAACCCTGGCGGCGCCTTGTTTAGAATGCGGGTCTCATGAGGTGAGAGTTGGAGGCCGGTTTGGAGACGAGGATCACGCGTTTATTGGGAATAGAGCACCCGGTCGTGCAAGCTGGCATGGCGGGCGGACCGACAACGCCCCGGCTGGTCGCGGCGGTCTCGGAGGCCGGGGGGCTAGGGACCCTGGGGGCGGCGTATATGACGCCGGCGGCGATCCGAATGGCCGTGGAGGAGATCCGGGCGCTCACGCAGAAGCCCTTCGCCGTGAACCTGTTCGTTCCGGAGCCGTTCGACCCTTCCGCGTACGACCCGGAGGAGATCGGGGCTTCCCTCGCCGCCTACCGCGAGGAGCTCGGTATAGAGACGCCCGGGGAGCTCTCCTACGTCCAGTCCTTCGAGGACCAGCTCGCGGTCGTCCTTGAAGAGCGGGTGCCCGTCTTCAGCTTCACCTTCGGTGTGCCGGAGAAGGAACACCTCGACGCGCTTCGGGAGGCTGGAATAGCGACCGCCGGGACGGCGACGACCGTGCGGGAGGCGGTGGCGGTCGAGGCGGCCGGGGTCGACGCGGTCACGGCGCAGGGGGCGGAGGCCGGTGGGCACCGGGGGACTTTTCTCGGGCCGCACGAAGGGGGGCTCGTCGGGACGATGGCACTCGTGCCGCAAGTCGTGGACTCCGTGGGCATTCCCGTGCTGGCGGCCGGTGGGATCATGGACGGGCGGGGGCTCGCGGCCTCGCTCGCGCTCGGGGCCGACGGGGTGCAGATGGGGACGGCCTTTCTCGCCTGCCCGGAGAGTGGAGCGCACGAGGGGTACAAGCGGGCCGTGCTCGGGGCGACGGAGGAGGAGACTACCGTCACCCGCGCCTTCTCCGGCAAGGCCGCCCGGGGCCTCAAGAACCGCTTCACCGAGGAGATGGAGGGGGTCGACGTCCCGGAGTACCCGGTGCAGAACGCCCACACCCGGGACGTTCGAGCGGCGGCGGCGAAGGCGGACCGCACGGAGTTCATGTCCCTGTGGTCCGGGCAGGCCCCGCGCCTCGCCCGGCCGGTACCGGCGGCCGAGGTGGTAGAGAAGACGGTGGCCTTGGCGTCGGAGATCGTGACGTGGGACGGCAAAGAGAAAGGTTCGGGGGCGTAGATGGAAGAGACGGGGGGCTTCGCGACGGCAGATTTGTGCGACGAGTTCGGTGAGGACGTGAGGATAGCGGAACCCGTGTTCCGGGACTACGGCGGGGTCTCGTCTTTCCGGGGTCCCATCTCGACCGTCCGGGTCTTCGAGGACAACGCGCTCGTGCGCGCGGCGCTGGAAGAGGATGGGCAGGGTCGGGTACTCGTCGTGGACGGTGGTGGGTCGACAAGGTACGCCCTGGTTGGGGATCAGCTCGCCGCGCTCGCGCACGAGAACGGCTGGGCGGGGATCGTGGTGTATGGCTGCATCCGCGACTCGGCGGAGATCTCCTCTATCCCCATCGGGGTGAAGGCCCTTAATACATCACCGAGGAGGAGCGCCAAGGAGGGGACCGGCGAGCGCAACACACCGCTAAGCCTCGCCGGGGTGAAGCTATCTCCCGGCGAGTACCTCTACGCCGACGAGGACGGCATCGTGATCTCGGACCGCGAGTTGCGGCACGCCTAGCCGAAAAACAACGAGAGACCCAGGGCCGCGGCTCCGGTGAGGGCCGCCCCCCACAAAACTATACTGGCGATCATCCAGACTAGGAGGGGGCGCGGAGGGGCGCCGAGGCCCAGGGCCAGGACGGTCGCAAGGAGCGGTCCCGTGAGCAGCGGGGCTTGCAAGGCCACGCCCGGGATCCCGTAGCGTTTCCAGACGCGCTCTATGCGCTCGCGGCGCCTAAGGAGACGGCGGCTGCGGTAGATCCGCCCCTGCAACCGCTCACCCAATACGACCACGAGCATCACCGCGACGACGGCACTCGCTATGCTGACGACGCCGCTCGAGATGGGGTGGAGCCCCAGGGCCACGCCGGTGAAGATCCCGACCCACACGTCCAGAGCACCCGCGGCGGCCGTAGAAAGTAGCTTGAGCAGCAGACCCATCTAGACCTCCAGGCAGCGCGAACGACGCCGCTCGTTCACACAAGCGCCAAAGCCGCACCCGGCGGTCTTCCAGAAGCGATTATCTATGAGCTCGGGGTCCACGAAAGCCCTAACCGCGACGGTGGGAGAGCTTTACGACGAGCGAGGCGGACGCCAGGCCCCCGAGTAGCAGGGCGAGTCGAGCCCCCGCGGGCAGCGGCTCGGCGCGCAACGCGAGAGGCGCCAGCAGGGGCTTGGCCTTGCCCCCGAGAAAGGTCAGGGCGCCGGCCCCGAACGCGCCGGTGTTGTACTCGCGTACCGCCCGCTTGCCGCCCCGCATGAGGCCGTGGTAGCCGTTTACGAACGAGGCGAAGAGGTGGACCATCCTGTCGATACCACCGGCGACCACCCCCCGACCGTCCCGTTCCAGGAGCTCGTCGATGACCCGTTTCAAGGTTGGTGCGTGCGCCCACATCAGGTAAAAGGAGACGCGCCCGTCCGCGTCGATCAGGAAGACCGGGTCCGTCATCTCGGAGCTGTATGTCCGGTGCCACGTCCCCGCATAGTCGTCGACGAGAATGGTCCAAGGGATGCCCTCCTCCCGCCTGCCCTCCCGGGCCCCCTCCAGCTTCTCCTCGTAGCTCCGGTAGAAACTACGGCGCTTGCCGGGGTGCGCCTGGCGGATGGCGACATCCACGAACCGGACTCGTTCGCCGTAGCGCTCGTGGAGCTCTTTCAGCGGCGCGACCGCGCCGGTGGTGAGCGGTCAGGTGAAGCTGCCGAAGCGCAACACCACGGGGCGGCCTCGCAGATCACTCAGACGAACCCTGTCGCCCCCGGTAGATTCGAGTTCGAAGTCCGGGGCTTCTTCACCGGGACCGATCCCCTCGCCCCTCGCGGTCTTTAGTAAGTCGGCGATCAGGTGTTTGAGACGGAAGTGCTCGTAGTTGTACTCGCTCAGTTGCGGCTCGCTCCCCTCGGGACGCGACCCGCTTAGGGAAGTCAATTCGGGGGTTCGCCGCTTCGAGTCGAGCATTTGTAGCCTCCGGGTGGTCTGGTGTCCCTCCTACGAGGGCTGAGTACCCCTCGTAACGACCCGCTACACCCAATGCATCCGTCTTTCCTCGACGGAGGCCGGAGTATAGCGAGGGCGGCGCCGCAGGCGCCTAGGAGGCGGGCTTGCGGAGGGTGACGAGCCTGAAGAAGCCTCCGAGGGCGAGGTGCTCGTCCCCGATGATCTCTAGGTGCGGCGCTCCCGCATGCATCTCGGAGAACCGGCGGTCGACGTGGGTGGCGAGGCTTCCGAGGACCCGGCTAGCAAGGCGCAAGGGGGCGGGCCTGGGGCGCCCCTCGGGCCAGAACTTGTCCACGACTACCAGGCGGGCCCCGGGCTTCGCGACGCGCGCGGCCTCGGCGAGGACCCGGGTGCCGTCGGGGGCGACGGTGACGATGAGCGGCAGGTAGACGGCGTCGAAGCTCTCGTCCGGGAGATCAAGGTCCTGAGCGTCCATCTTGCGAAGCTCGAAGTTCGGCATCCCGAGCTCCGCCTTGCGGGCGCGGGCGCGGCGGAGCATCCCGTCGCTGAGGTCCACGCCGAGACCTCGTGGGCCGCGCGGCAGGTGCGGGAGGTCGAGACCGCTCCCGACCCCGACGAGGAGCAGCGTCCCGTCCGGCGCGAGGTCCAGGGCGCCGACGGCCCGCTCGCGGGCGCGGCGGGAGACGGGGCCGATCACGGCGTCGTAGAGCGGTCCCACCCGGTCGTAGACGCGCAGGTTCGACTGCTTGCCCGTAGGTGCCTCATTCATCTCTCGTTACCGCCTTTTCGGGAGCGGAGGGTGAGGACGGAGATCTCGGGCCGACAGTTCAGGCGCAGGTGGCAGAGCACCGTCCCGAGCCCCCGGTTGGTATATGCGTGCATCCCCCGCACCCCGTACAAACCGTCCGGGTACGGGCGGGAGTACGGCGGGTAGAGGGGAGCGCCGAGGAGCGGAAGGCGCAGCTGTCCCCCGTGGGAATGGCCGGAGAGCTGGAGGTCGAAACGTCCGGTGGCGGCGCTCGAAAGGGCGAAGCCCGGCTCGTGGGCGAGGAGCACGGCGGCCCCCTGCTCGGGCAACCGGTCGAGGACGGCACCGAGCCGGTCCCGC
>JADDPY010000150.1 GCA_016781635.1 Rubrobacter sp. | reverse complement strand
GAAGTATTTCTGGGCAAAAAGTCGTGACGGGTTAGCGTCGGGAACCTATACCCAACCGCCGGCCTGATTCGGTGACGCAAGTCCTTAGGCGAAGAGGCCGACGAGGGCGCAGGGGGAGCCGAGGAGGAAGGACAGGGCGAAGGTGATGGAGAAGAAGACGTTCTCCTCGGAGGTGTAGGTGTAAAGGCGGTCGTAGTGACGCATGAGGAGGGCCGAGGGTACGGCCACGCCGCCCATGAGGACCGCCGTGACCCTGAGGGCGTTCAGGGCGCCCATCTGCTCGAAGACGCCCCGGGAGTTGAGAAGCAGCAGCCCGAACCAGTCCATCGAGAGCATGAGCGAGACGCCGAAGACGACCAGGAGCACCCGGAAGACGCGGCGTGAGAAGAAAGGACCCTCCGGGCGGGCGTACGGGTCTTCCTTTTCCTCCTCGAAAAGCGTCCTCGGGGGACGCTTGAGAAACTCTTTGAAACTTCCGGCGGATTTCATAACCCGCGTATGGTAACCCAAGACCATCGATAATGAGCCGCTTCTCTCCGAGCGCAGAAAACCGCCCTCGGAGTGGATAACCTGACCCGTGATCCAGGCGGCCTCGTCACCCGCGAGAAAGGCCACGAGCTTCGCAGCGTCCCTGGGCTCTCCCACCCTGCCTCCCGGGAACTTCGCGGCGAGCTCCTTCTCTAGATCATCGTCCATCCAGCCCGTGTTCGTCGGGCCAGGGTTGACGGCGTTTACGGTGATGCCCTTGTGCCCGACCTCGGCGGCGAGGGTACGGGTAAAAGCCTCGATCGTCCCCTTCGTCGCGACGTAGACGAGCTCCCCCACCATCGGCCCGAGCGACTGGCCGCTCGTGAGGTTGATTATCCTACCCCCGCTCCCCGCCTCGAATTTTCGGGCGAACCCGACGGCGAGGAGCGCCGTGGCCCTCAGGTTGACCGCGTAGTGGGCGTCCAGGACGGCGGCGTCGAGCTTCTCGTAGCCGTCGCGGGTCGAGTAAGCGGCGTTGTTCACTAGAATCGAGGGCGGCCCGAGCCGCTCCGCGACGGCATTCAGGAGTCCTTCCGGGGGATCGGGCTGCGAAAGGTTGGTCTCCATGCCCTCGGCGCGGACGCCCATGCGGCGCAATTCCTCCAGTAAGGTCTCCGGCCCGTCCTCATCCGCCCCCCACGGCATCTCGCGGTTATAGCCCTGCCAATGGGCGAGGAAGACGTCCGCGCCTCTCCCGGCCAGCGCCCGGCAGATCGCCGCCCCTATCCCCCGGCGACAACCCGCTCCAGTCACCAGCGCCACGCGCCCTCTCAAAGGACTTTCCGTTATCTTCCCATCGTAACCCGGTAGCCGAGCATACTCATGCTGCCACCGGGCGGGGTAGTGACCATGTGATCCAGGTCAAACAGATAGTGTAAAATGCGCATTATGACCGTTTTTCGCTATGGGCGAGAACAGTACGAGGAGGGCGAGTTCGTCCGGCGCCGCGACGCGGCCCCTGGAGACGGGCAC
>JADDPY010000535.1 GCA_016781635.1 Rubrobacter sp. | reverse complement strand
AGCTCCAAGGCGAGCATCTCGAGTCGCCAACACGGCACTCCTTCCGCTTCGCCTACAGCCGGATTCCTGAACAATTGAAGGAAAATCCTCGCTAGAATGCGAGGGGACCAGCAGAAAGGAGGAGTGGCGCGGGCCGCTCGGGGAAGAGTCTGAGCCCGCACCATCGACCCTGATGAGCAGTGTATCAGGCCCCGATCGTGGGAGGGGCGACCACGATCTAGAGGTCCTTTCTCCCGATAATTCGAACCCGGTTTGGAGACTCAAGCGTAAGCTAACGTTAGAACTCTTCTTCAACTATGGGCCGATATGGGAAGCCATATGTGACGTACGGGCCCGCTGGAATATTGAGCCGGTTCCCCGGCTTCCACCAGGCGGTCGCACTGTTCCCTGTCCGGAGTGGGCCCCTAAGCCACCACGGCGCGAAGAACCGCTCTCGGAGGCTCAGGTAGACCCCTGGTACCGTTTCTGGTTTGGGTGGGAGCGAGAGCTGATTTCTTTGCGAAACCGATTGATCCCGGACGAGTTTCGCCGAGGGCTGGACTGGTACGCATTTTTGGCCGCCTGCGTACTTTTCGATCCCCCGGAAACCGCCCTATGGGAATTCGCGTCCTACGGTACTTGGCCTCCATACGGCGTCCTACCGTGGGAACCGCCGTGGGACCCGGACGAGGACACGGATACGTCTCACAACGTAGAAGTGCTGCCGATCAAGTGGCTTGGCGACCTGGAGATAGTCGAAGAAACGCAGAAGCGTTTCTGGGGAAGCATCGTGGAGGAGATAGGGGAGCGATACCTGAAGCCGCAGGGCCTGGATGTCTGGGCAGTAGTAGACCAGATCCTCAAAGACACCCCTCGCATACTCAACGAGCGTAGCGATGCTTGGCTTCGAAACCAGCCTCGCCCCTACATCGAGGTTGACGAGAACACTACTAAAGAGCGGGTCGTAGAAGCCTTTCAGGCGATTACCGCTGGCCAGAAGACTCGTCCGCTGACCGGTCGCGGAAGGCGCGATCCATTGATTGCCGTCGAGGCGTCCATCCTACGCGATCAACACGGCCGGTCGTACGAACAACTGGCCGAGCGCTACGGTTGGGAAGATCCTACTCGCGCCAGCAAATACATAGCACGCGGTCGGGAGATCCGCGCCGCTGTAGGCCAAAAGTCGGTCGAATTTTAGCCTACCCGACTTGTAGCCCTACAACTACGCTCATCCCCGATGGGCAGCGAAGTGTTCCATATCGGCCAGGCAGCTCAACAGCTCGGCGTCACGCCCGAGTATTTGCGCGCGCTGGAGCGCCAAGGCCGCATTCCTCCGGTACGTCGGGACTTCAACGGTCGTATTTACACCCCGTTCGACATCGCGCTGCTCAGGAGCATGGGGGTCGGTACTAGGCCCCTACGGCTTCGTGAAGCGGAAGAGGTACTGGGAGCGGTTCATGGATAGCCCGCGCATTACCTACACCCCCCGCTCGGGTGCTACGCCAGAGCACGAGCGTACCCGGCTCGGGCACGCTTGGGCGCTCATCTTTTCCGCTTACGACGAACAGAAGAAAAAAGCCGGC
>JADDPY010000630.1 GCA_016781635.1 Rubrobacter sp. | reverse complement strand
TCATCCGCCGGCGCTATCGCGCTATGCCCAGCGGACACCTGAGGGTATTGCTGCTACGTCTTGAGCCAGACAAGATCTTCTTGCCGCATCCTCTTGAAGCCGAACTTTCTAAATACCACGACCATTCGCTCGTCCCCGTCGGAGCCTTCAAACCTTTGCACGACGCCATCATCGTACCTCTTATGCATGATCTCATCTCCGACACGATAACTTCGTAGATTGTCCCTACGCTTGCGCTCTCCGCTTACTTTTAAGGCGGGTACCCCGTAGACGTCGTAAGATGGTTGCGTCTTAACTTTGGCTCCGCCAGCGGGTTTGGCCTCTTTTTCGGCGCGCATCTCCTTCAGTACCCTCTCGATGAACGCCGGCACAGGCCAAGTTTGTCTGCTACTCCTGAAGACGGTCAACATCTCGAACACGGATCGAGAGAGAGTTATGTAGCCAAGGTTGGGAAAGTCCGTATTCGTCTTCTCGGCTACACCTTTCACGCTTTCGAATCCGAAGGCCACCACGCGCGTCCCTTCGATGCCACGGGCGCTATGAAACGTGCATAGCCTAACCGCATCCCGCCTAGCTATCCTTCGCCGGTTGTCTTCGTGCGTGTAGTCGATGTACTCCATTCCTCCTGGAAACGTTTTCAGTGCCCGGACAGCCCACTGATGCTCTTGGCTCCCCCTGTTAGGCACGAGTATAAGGAGGTCCATCGGATACTCGTCGAGATCCCCTCCCCCGCGCGCTTCGCTCATCTCGTTGAGCTGCTCCTTGATGATTTGTCGGTACTGCGGAACCATTACCTCCTGTTGCATGATGTCGAAGACGCTGTCTTCCGGGTCGTACTCGTCCAGTCTGGAGTCGTCAATGTAATGAACCATCGTGGCAAGGCCATCTTCCCTGTCGAAAAGGACCTCCGTTTCCTTCTGCGCAGGGTCCTTGAATTTAGACAGGAAAGTGGCGACTTTCTTCTGGTTGAGCTTGGTCTCGTAGAACGTCTGCGCGAGCCTGAACACCGGTTTGGTGTTGCGGAAGTTGCGCCTGAGTTCTTTGGCCTGGTTGGCTCTCCAGAACGCTTCTAGCCATTCGGACGACGTGCCGTAGAGCTCCTGGCCTTTCCCGGCGGCCACGCATATTGTGGCCTTAGGTAATCCCAGATGTTCGAGCATCCTCAGAGCCCAGTCCTCCATGTCCTGAGCCTCGTCCACGAGCACGGTGTCGTAGTACCGCATGTCGGGGGATTCCGTCATCTCATCGGCGACCAACTCTCCCCACTCGTTGGCGTCGTCAGCCTCGATGTCCTTGACCCCGTATTGCCGGGCGAACTCCCCGAGCAACTCGTACACGTCGCGTATCTCTAATATCCCCCGCGCCGACTTCAAATCCTCGGAGAAGCTCATCAGCCGGCGAAGGTCCGCCGCGAGCACTTTGTTGTAGCAGGCGAGAAGCACGCGGCGACCGGCGAGCGCGTGCTGTAGCCCGATGCC
>JADDPY010000547.1 GCA_016781635.1 Rubrobacter sp. | reverse complement strand
GCGCGTCTCCGCGCGGTGGAGGTTCGGGCGCAGGTTCTTCATAGGGAATCCTCGAATCCTCGGGGGTCGTTGGCTAGTAAAGAAGGTTACGAGAGCGGCGGCGCGGAGGATCACCCGAGCCCGATCGTCGTCGTCGTGCGGGTCGGGGTCCGAGCCGTCTCGCGCCGGAGCCCCGGTTCATCGACGCACGATCCTCCGCATTCGTACGGCAACGGGAACTCTTCGTCATGGTGCACCTGACGGACGATCCCGTCCGGATGCTACCCACACTCCAGCCTGGGGCCTCTCCGAGGACGCTGACAGCTCCTCCGAATGGTCTCAGCACATGGAGTAGCTAACCCACCCTAGCTATCACCAAGCAGACATGCTACAAAGCAACACCAGCGCCCTCAGGAGGGGGGTAATGGAGAGCGCTGGTCAAAGTGGGGGGCGTTCGATTCGAGCGCCCTCATCTTTTACTTTACGCCTCTCTTACGAAAAAGTCTCCGGGTTCTACCTCTACTTCTGGTCCAAGGTTATCGAACGCATTCTCGGTGCGGTTCCGTAACGCTACTGCCCCTACATCTTGCGCCTGCCGGAATTCGCTCTATCTCTACCCTTCTTGTTGCACTACTGTGGCGGCATGAAACAGCGGAATTATGACGTAACCAACAGCGGAAACGACGGCGGAGCCTCCGGGTGGACCACGACGACGTAGCGGCGGAAGCCTTAGGAGTTTCCGCAAGGACCGTCCGCAACTACATACAACGGGGCGATCTGACGGCGAAGGAGGAGCACGAGGGGATCACGGACAGGTACCTCGTCTCCGTGGACTCGCTCTACGCGCTCCGCGGCAAGCGGAAAAACGAGGCCAGGGGAAAGCGCAATGGCCGTCGTGTTTCCGAGGCGGCGGAAACTCAGGGGAACGACACGACGGAACTTCTGCGGGAGACCATCGCCCGCCTCGAAACCCGCGCCGAGCAGAACGCCGAGCTCCGCACCCGTCTGCAGCTGACGGCGCAGGCCGAATCCACCCTGCGCGACGCGCTGGATAGGGAGCGCGAGAGAGCGGACAGGGCGGAGCGCCGGCTCGAGGAGTTGGAGGCACGGCTAGCGGAACCCGTGGAGGCGCCAGAACCTCGTGAGATGGCCGCGGATGCTCCCGAAGGGGCCAACCTCCAGGAGCATTACGGCGGCCCGGAGGAGGGCGCACAGCGCTCCTGGTGGCGCAGGTGGTTCGGCTTCGAGTAGACCCTCGCCCCGTTTTGCTACGCTAGCGGCCCATGCGCTTCCGTAGGAGGACGAACGCTATACCGGATCCCGGCCAGCAGGTGCGCCTGCTCGAACGGCGCGGCCGACTGCGGGGCAGGTACAGGACGATCTCGGGACCGCTGACGGACCTCAAGGACGGGGTGGTGATCTGGGTGGCCGAGGAACATGAGTACCAAGAAGCTTTGCTGGAGGGCCGCCACGCTATCGGCATGACTTGGCCCGCCCACCAGATGGTGAGCGTTTCGCCCTCGGAGGGTGTGGAACCCCGGCCGGGCACGGCAGGCCCCCAGACGGGCGCAGGGGAACCGGAGATGGTGCGGCGGCCGTGGTGGCTGAGAGTTTTCGGGGGTTAAAAAGAAAGGAGCGCTGTGTTTCCTAGAGGTATGGATCCCGGACATTTGAAATGGTTGCAAGGGCAAGCTCTAAAGAGTAGTGATCTCGCACAGTACTATCGTCCCGCGCTTGAGGGGTTGATGCAGAACCAAAATGCCCTCCGCCTTGGCGCAAGAATCTGCGGAGCAGCAAGCGGAACGGCTCCGTGCGGGGGGATACATTCCGCAGGCTATGTCAGCGGAGAAGATGGCGGTGCTTCGGTCCGCGGAGGCGATGCTCAACTCCCCCGGGTTCCGTGATCGTGTGGAAGAAGTCCGCCTGGCAAACGAGCTGGCAACCAAGAGATTTGGTTCGGAAGGGGTGGAGGCCGCCCAGCAAATCGCCGGGCGGTATCTTGAGGAGAACCAAGCCTTTGAGGAAGGATTTGAGCGCGCAGCGGAGAGAATTCGGGGCGGACATGCAGACGCCATTCTCAGCGAAGCGGCGGCGCTAGCTTCCAGCCCGGAGGCTCTGCAGGCCATAGAGAAGACCAATAAGTCTACGCTTCTAGGGTTAGCGCAGCAGCAGGCAGAGCAATCCGACGAAGCTCCCGAAATAATAATTCAAGCCGGGGTGGACGTCGAAACGATGATCGCTTCCGCCAAACCCCTTAGCAAGGAGGAGTACCTGGCGTTTGAGCACTACACGCTCCAACTAGCACGCGCCCTTTTTGTCCTCATTTCGGTAGCCGCGGTTATTTCCGCCTCGTTCCTGCTAACTCAAGCCTTAATCGCTTTAGGTGGGGTGATCGCTATTTTAGAGGTCTTGAAAGCAATGCGCGAACGAGAAAGTAACGTATGAGGCACGACACTGACACGACGACGAATGGCGGACCAGACCGACTCTTTAACCCTGCGACGCATGACTGTCGATGGCTTGACAGGCTAGGCGCAGGGTGGGCGGTGCCTTCCGGCCCATACCTACGCGGTTCGTGGCCTCGTGATGGGCCGCCACGGCCGCGTTTTTTCTGTCATCGTAACTCCACCCATGGGTCGCACACATAACGAGCAGGCCTGATGGCGGACGCCCATGAATAACTGTGTGGGCCGCGTGCTCCCGATAGCGGGTCTGGCAGGCCTCGTGATCGTCGCCGGCGGGCTGCTGGTGCGCAGGATCTCCCGTTAGCCGACCCCGAGCGTAAGAAGAAGGCGGGCCCCGGTCGTATGACCGGAGCCCAATCTTTGCGTTGTGGTCCCCAAGTTGCGGACGGTAACGGCCAACGTAAATACTGCCCATGACGCTACAGGCCCTCGACTGGAAACCGTGTGCCAGAAACGGCCGTATACGACTCACCCCGTGGAGGGCCTCGCCGGTCCCTTTGAGGTGCTGGTTTTCTGGATCAAAACTCATATCACAATCTCCGAGGCAATATCCGAAGTCGGCGTTGGGAACCGATACAACCTTCGGTATGCTGACGATATGGGCATGGACGTCGGCTACATCCGCACTAGCAAGAAGGACCAGAATCCGGAGCTGCAGCGCCGGGACCTCGAAGCGTTCGGCTGCGAGAAGATCTACGAAGAGCAGGTAAGCTCGCGCAAGGAGGATCGGCCGGAGCTGCGCGCGGCGCTCGACTACTGCCGTGAGGGCGACCGGCTCGTGGTCTGGAAGCTCGACCGGCTCGGCAGGTCGCTCCGGGAGCTTATCGACTTGGTGAACGCCCTCGGGGAACGCGGGGTGGAGTTCGTCTCCTTGCGGGAGAGCATCGATACCACCACGCCGGGAGGGCGGCTTGTCTTCCACGTCTTCGCCAGCGTCGCCGAGTTCGAGCGCGACCTCATCCGGGAGAGGACGATGGCCGGGCTGGAAGCCGCGAGGGCCCGCGGGCGCAAGGGCGGCAGGAAGCGCGCGCTGGACGACCGCCAGGTGGCGATGGCGAGAAGGATGATGGCGGATCGGGAGACCTCCGCGGAAGAGGTGGCGCAGGCTTTCGGCGTTAGCAAGCCCACGCTCTACAGGTACCTCCGGAAAGAGCCGGTGACCTCGTAGATGCCGGCCTCCCCGGAATACATCAAGAGCCTGGTCGAGAATCCCCGGGAGAGCTTGCGCATTGAGGTCAAGAGCTGGATCGACCCCGGCGCCCCTGAAGGCAAGGCAAAGATCCTCAAGGCGTGCATCGCCATGAGAAACCGCGGTGTTGGCGGCTTCCTTGTGGTGGGCTTCGACAACGCAACTCTCGCGCCCAGCACTACCGGGGTTCCGAAAGACGTGCGCGGCGCTTTCCACGCCGACGAGGTAAACCGACTGGTCAACGGACACGCCTCCGAGCGCTTCGAGGTACACGTTCACTTCGCCGAGCGCGACGGCCAAGAGTTCCCCGTGCTCGAGGTGGAAGGCGGCGCGGAAACCATCGTCGCTGCGAAACGCCGCCTTCCGGACGCGAATGGCGTGGCTCTGGTGGAGAGGGACGACGTCTACGTTCGCTCGCTTTCCCAGAACAATACCCCGAGCACCGGGAAACCCAGGGCCGAGGACTGGCGCACCATCCTGGCTCCTTTTTTCGACAATCGCGAGGCCGACCTCGGCGGGTTCTTGAGGCGCCACCTCGATCAGCGCCAGCTCGGCGCGCTCGCTGGCGCAGCGGCGTCCGCCGGCGAGTCCCGCGGAGCCGCGGAGCCCTTGCCGCAAGTAGAAGCCCTGACGCTAATTAACGAGGGCCACAACAGATATCAGGCCCAGAGGTTGGATAGGGGCCTGGGGAATCTCCCGCGCCACGGGGCCTTGGAGGTGGCCGCCGTTATCGAGGGGGATACGCCCGATGGACCGCCGACTCAGAGCTTCCTGAACCTTATTGGCGCCGCCAATCCCGGCTACACCGGCTGGCCGTTCTGGATCGACAGCCGCGGGTTCCCGAAGGAGGAGGGCGGGCCAGGACTGAATCTCGACCCCGCGCCACGCGTCATCGGGGGAGGCTGGGAGACGTTCCTCTACCGCTATGAGCCGGGGAGTTGGTACAACCACCTGGACTTCTGGCGGGCTGAGCCTGTCGGACGCTTCTACGCCTACCGTGCCTTTGAGGACGACATCGCGGAGGGGTCAGGCTACCCGGAGGCCATGACGACCCTGGACTTCCGACTGGTGGTTTGGCGTGTGGCCGAAGCCATCGCGGTGCCGATGGCATTCGCCCGGGCGATGGGCCTTGCGCCGGAGGAGACGAGTCTGCACTACGCCTTCCGCTGGTCGGGACTTAGGGGGCGCGAGCTCTCCTCTTGGACTGAACCTGCGAGGCATACCCCGCCGGGTCTCATCTGCCACGAACATGAGGTGCGTTCGCGGGTTGTAGATGTCCCGCTGGAGACTCCGATCTCCGCGATTGCGCCTTACGTTCGGACCGCGACGTCCGAGCTGTTCGCCTCATTTGGTGGGTTTGAGCTGAGTGCTACTGAGGTCGAGGACCTTACCAAGAGCGCGCTGAAGCTTTAGCTGCTACACAGTGTCCTCAAGTCGCTGTGGCAAAGGGCAGACTGAGACGGTAGGGCAGAAGTCACGGGAGAAGGCAACCGGGGGAGCGCTGTTCGGTTCGTCCAGGTCCTCGCGGGATGTTGGGGGCCCACCTGACCGGACGACCTCGCCAACGACTTGGCCGGGATCCGGTTCGTCCTGCGCGCCGCACTCCTCGCCGGCGGGCTCACCAAGACGAGACGGGAGGAGCTGGAGCGTTCGGAGCGCGAGGCCCGGGATCTCCTGCGCCGAACGGTCGCAGGGCTCGGGAGAGACGACGTCGGCGGGGCTCCCAGGCGTCAGCTCTAGCCCTATCGAGCCCCCCCGACGGCGGCGGGATCCACCGCGGAGGCCTCGCCGGTGCGGTGGAGCAAGGCACGCCGCAGCCCTTTCCCTCGCTGCCCTGGCCGGAGGCCGCTGCTCCGGGTCCCGATTGGGCCGGACCATGACGCTTGTCGGTACTACGGATTTTTCAGTGGGCGTCTAGGTCCGCTTTGAACTTGCTGATGAAGCGGTTGCCGAGGGCGTCTTCCGCGACCAAGGGGAAGGTCTGCAGGCCCGTGAAGCCGTCGTCTTTGAGCGCCTCATGTAACGGGGTGGCCTCCTGAAAGAAGGTGATCGCCTCGCCAGGTTCCAGCTTGCTCCCCAAGGACCGCCCGCTTCTCAGATCGGGAAAGAACATCCTCTGGGTTCCAACCTCGAGGTATAGCTGCGAGAGGAACACGTCGATCCTGCCGTGATTGGCTACGGTGAACGTATGGAAAGCATCTGCCGGCAAGGCGACGACGCTGAACCCCGGCGTGACCACCAGCTTAGGCCTCTTCTCCAGCCGGGCGACCCAGAAGTTGTAGAGGGACAGCAGGAAGCCGAGCGCCGCCACGACGGCGACCATGGCCTGAGGCCAGGTGATCGCGAGTTTTTGTACGATCAGCGCCGACACTCAAGCACCGTGGCGAAGGGCCGTGCCCCTACAGGGGCACGGCCAGTTTCATCTCCAGCGGAGCCGACGCTAGCTCTTCGAGGTCTTCGGGCTCGATGTGAAGGTCCCGGGCGAGGTCCTCCACGCTTAAGCCGCGGCACGTACGCAGCACCTCCAGCGAGTTGGAAACCAGGACCGGCTGCTCGGTGTCCTCGAGCTCGCCCGGCTCCCCGCTCTGCCAGCCGTTCTTGGAGTATTGCACCATTGCCCTCTTGTACGAAGCCTCGCTCAGGAGGCCGAGGTCCCTGGAGTAGCGCACGAGGGCCTTCATCGACATACCCCAGCGCCGCTTGAGGTCCGCGTATCTGCGCCAGTCGAGGCCGTGCGGAAGCTCCCGCAGGGCCGACTCGCGCGGCATCAAGAACGCCACGGCGAAGGCGAAGGCTTGCTGCTCGACGGCCCGGCTGTCGGGCTCGGCGTCGTGGTGCATGACCAGGTGGCCGAGCTCGTGCGCGGCGTCGAGGCGGGAACGCGCGACATCGTTCTTGTCGTCGCTCAGTATGATCAGCGGCCTCTTGTCCATCCAGGTCGAGAAGGCGTCCACGTTCGCGCT
>JADDPY010000255.1 GCA_016781635.1 Rubrobacter sp. | reverse complement strand
GCGGGCGTGGACGCCGTGGACGGGGCGGCGGCCCCGCTCTCGGGGATGACAAGCCAGCCATCGCTCTCGGCCATCGTCGCGGCCACGGATCATACGGAGCAGGAGACCGGGCTTTCGCTGGACGCTCTGGCTGACCTCGAGCCCTATTGGGAGGCGGTCAGGACGTTGTATGCGCCTTTCGAGGCCGGCTTGAGGTCGCCGACGGGGACGGTTTACCAGCACGAGATCCCGGGTGGTCAGCTCTCGAACCTCCGCCAGCAGGCGAGGGCTATGGGCCTCGGGGAGCGCTTCGAGGAGATCGAGAAAGCTTACGCTCGATGCGACGATCTGCTCGGCCACCTCGTTAAGGTGACCCCGACGAGCAAGGTGGTCGGTGACCTCGCTCTTTACCTGCTCTCCTCGAACGTCGACCCGGGCGATCTGGAGAAGGACCCATCTTCCTACGACCTCCCCGATAGCGTCCTCGGCTTCCTACGCGGCGAGCTCGGCGAGCCGCCGGGCGGCTGGCCCGAGCCGTTCAGGAGCCGCGCGCTCGAAGGGCGCGACGGGGACGGGAACACCGACGACCACCCGGAGGGTGTGAGCCTCTCCGATGAGGATCGGACGGCGCTCGGCAGCGCGGACGAGGGGCCCGAGCGGCGGCGCGCGCTCGACAAGATCCTGCTGCCAGGACCTACCACCGAGAAGGGGAAGGCGGAGGAGAGCTACGGCGACGTCTCCGTCGTGCCGACCCGTGCTTTCCTCTACGGCCTGGAGACGGGGGAGGAACTCGCCATAGACCTTGAGCCCGGCGTCAGGCTTTACGTGGAGCTGGAAGCGGTCACCGAGGCCGACGAGCGCGGGATACGGACGCTACTGGTCTCCCTCAACGGGCAGTCGAGACCCGTCGACGCCCGGGACCGCTCGCTCGAGCCCGAGGTTCCCGCCCGCGAGAGAGCCGACACCAACGATCCCGGCCACATCGCCGCCCCGATGACGGGCGTGGTGACCATAACCGTCGAGGAGGGCGAGGAGGTCGAGGCAGGGAAGCAGCTCGGTACCATGGAGGCCATGAAGATGGAATCGTCCATCAGCGCCCCCTCCGCCGGCACCGTCGAGAAGCTCGCCGTTAAGTCGGGCACGAGGGTCGAGCCAGGCGACCTGCTACTCGTCCTGAAGGCCGTCTGAACCGGCGTCTAACGCAACGGCGGATTCTCGTTCAAGAGAGGTAGAGGGCGCCACTTCCATACGGACCCGGGTCGAGCGCTTCGCGCCTATTCGAGCGACGTTCCGCCTTCGTACCGCTAGAAACCAAGCTTTCTACTCGTGGCCCGTGGTGTTGCCCGGGTCGCCGTCGGTCGCGTCTAGCCGGGCTGGGAAGCTTTAGCCGTCGGTGGCCTCGCTTATGCCTTCTTCCCTTCTCCGTTCCTGAGGCTCGGGCGGAGCATGTCGGGGGCCTGGCCCTTTTTATAAACCATGAGGGTGCGCTTGAAGGTAATGACTACCTTGCCGTTCTGGTTGTAGCCCGATGTCCTGACCGTGACGATGCCCAGGTTCGGCCGCGAGCCGGATTCGCGCTTTTCGAGGACCTCGCTCTCGGAGT
>JADDPY010000106.1 GCA_016781635.1 Rubrobacter sp. | reverse complement strand
GCATGCCGCCTTCCAGAAAGGTCGAAGCCTGCGCGAGTACCTTGCGCGCCGCCTCTTCGTCCATTTCGGTGAGCTTGGCCTTCGATAAGATGGTAAGTGCGGCTTCTTGCATCAGCTGCGCGTTGCGGAGCCGGCGTCGTGCCAGACTGGCCGCCTCCTTCTTAGCCGCTTCGCGGGCCGCTGCAAGCTCTTCCCGGCGCCGTTCGACGCACTGCCACTGCCAGTCATATTTCGCTGACCAGCGCTCTAGCTGAATGATCGTGAGTAACTGTAGGGCAAGATGGTTCGTTTGAAAATTACGGGGAAGTACTGATGATTTTCGTGACGGATTTGCGGGGTATTCGTGAACAGACACAGCCTGTGCTGCAGGGTTCCCATCGTGTTCGCGGCGAGTAGCGGGGGTCTGTCCATCCTCTTTTAGGATGTGGCGGCTAAGGCTGGAGGCTGAGTCTAGTGTGAGTAATAGGACAACCATACCCGAGGGATGTTCTCCCTCGGGTATGATGCTGAATACTTAAGCTGTGACCAGTCTAGGTGTTAATGGTATCTGACTTGCTTAGGGATGGGGAAAGTCCCACATCCACGTGCTTTTTGCTCCCCCTTTGAGAGGCCATGGGTCCAACGTTTGGTCTAGGTCCCAACCATACGGATCCATAACTTCGTTCCCATCGAAGGATTTATTGCCATTTTCATCATGAGACACTTCGAAGTGTGCGTGTACACCCGAACTACATCCAGTATTGCCCGCACTTGCAATACGATCCCCACGCTTAACTGTTCCCGACCGCTTCAAAAACTGATCCTCGAGTACATGACCATATTGTGTTTGGTAGTTACCGTGATTGATTTCGACAATATTAGCACCGCATGAGTCTTGTCTAAAAGATACTGTGCCACCAGCAGCAGCACGTATTGGCGCGCCATGAGAGAGGGCAAAATCGACTCCATCATGTCCACTATAGCAACTCACAAACCCAGTACACTTATTGACCGTTCCACGCACCTCCTCACCCGTGAACTTGAGCAGGTTATTGCCTACTTTGCCTCTATCCAAGGACCCAACAGGGTACGCGTGATCGAAAAAAGAGTACACGCGCCTTGGGTTAGTAAGGCTATTTTCTCCCGGCTGATGATCAAAAGGTAAGCTAAGCTTGAGCAGGTTCCAGTTAAAGTTGACATGCCGGATACCACTTTGGTAGGTATTGCCAGCGTTATCGATGATGTGGACGCGAAACTCTACGGTCGTTTGTACCTTATTGACATCATCGGAAACCCACGTCGCCTCGTATGGTGCACTTGTGTCCCCATTAAGTTCCACGGGTTTCCAGGTACCATCGGAATTAACCTCAAATTGCACCTCCTTGATCCCTATGCCACTGTTGTCAGTGACGGCGGCAGCAAGGCGCACAGGTTCACGTCCGATAGTACTACCCTCAGCGGGGGCAGTAATACTGCCACTCGGTCCACCTCTGATTTTCGCTACAAATGCATCTCCATTACCGGCATTACTAGG
>JADDPY010000057.1 GCA_016781635.1 Rubrobacter sp. | reverse complement strand
GGGCGCGACGTTATGCACAAGGTGGTTCCGGGGCGTGCACGCGACGTCCAGTATCCCGCCCACGACCAACAAAAGTTGACAAATGGCGACAGACATCGCAAGTGACCCACTATTGCAGTGAAAGACGCAATAGTTAGATTCAAACTAGGTGTTGCGGTATCTCGTTAGGCAATTCGCTCATGCCCATGCGATCGCTTCCACCGCTTGCTGCAGGTCCTGTTTCGTCCCCTGCACATAGATCATCGTGGTATCCAGCGAGTCATGGCCCATGATCTGAGCGAGCCGGTGGAGTGGCACCGTCTGCGCCATGCGGTAGCCGAAGCGGTGCCGGAGGTCGTGTGGGCTAAGATCCGCCACCTTGGCCAGCCGCGCGTACTTGGCGACAAGGTAGCCGAGTCCGCGTTCCGTTATGGGGGCCGGCTGCTTCGAGCCATCCGGCAGCGTTTCCTGTTTGTTCGAGATGAACAGCCACGTCGAGTCGGCCGGCAGCGTGGGTAGATACTCGCCAAGCACCGCCCGCGCCGTCCCGTTGAGCGGCACCTCGCGATACTTGTTGCGCTTACCGTAGATCATCAGATGGCCACTCCGCTTGCCGAGGGTCACATTGGATCGCTGCAGGCCACACAGCTCTTCCGCACGCAATCCCGTATGGAGCGCAAGAGTCAGTACGGCCTGGTCACGCAGTGTGCCATAGGTGGTGGCGGCCGAGATCAGCGCGTTTTCCTCCTGGTCGGTCAGATGGCGCGGCGGCTGACGCACGAGAGGAATGAGCTTCACCACCTTGGCCGGGTCACGCTGAATCTCGCCCCGTTCGGCAACCCAGGCAAAGTAGCGCTTGAGGCTGACAAGGTGCCGGTTGATCGTCGCCGGCTGGAGCTTGCACACCGTCTGGAGGTAGGAGCGGTATTGGGTAATCAGCGACGTGGCCACGGCGGCGGGCGCGAAGGGATGGGCGGTTTCCTGGCCCTCGGTCCAGCTCGCCTCGCACCACGCCGCGAACTGGCGCAGATCGCTGAGGTAGTTGCGGCGCGTATCGGCGCTCAGATCCTGTTCGTGGTGAAGATAGTCGCTGTAGAGATCAAGGGCCTGCTGACCTTCGGGGGACACGTTCGGCTGCGCCGTCCGCTTCATTGATGCACTCCTTGTAAGTGCATCAATATTAGCAGACATCTGACATGAGGACCACCGGAAACGCAGGCAGATTGTGGCTGTGCCACGCGATCCACAACCCATCATCGACAACCCACGACGACATTCCCCATGACAGTACGCCATGGGCAGAAGGGGTCGCTTCAGAAGGATACCGAGATGCTGCTCTATGTACACGGCCGATTGATACGACAGTGGTGATACAACGTCGTTCCGATAGCATCGTGTATAGGCTGATCTATGGAACCAGCTCATGTGAAACGTACAAGTGATCAATGGAAACAAGGTGCCGGGAATCGGAGAGCGTGTTGAAAATCCCCGCAGCACAAAGGAAACCAGCGTGCTTTCGCAACTACCATGGGCTGCCGATCTACGTAGGTTGGGGGAAATCTACACCAGAACCTAAGCTAGACTTTATCCATTTGAACGAGGA
>JADDPY010000578.1 GCA_016781635.1 Rubrobacter sp. | reverse complement strand
AGGTGTGGTCGCTCGTGTGCCCCGGGGTGGAGATGACGCGGAAGCCAGCCACTACGTCATCCTCGCCCACCGTTCTGTCGATGGGGGCGGTCGGTAGCTTCTGGTTGCGGAACAGGCGCGCGAAGACGGGGTTGCTGGCCGGGTCCTTCGGGCGACGGCCGGAGATCACCTCTGCCTCCCCCTCCGAGGAGATCAACTCCGCCCCCGGCGCCCATTCCCTGATCCCCGGCAGGCCGCCGATGTGGTCCGGGTGGTGGTGCGTCAGGTAGACATGTTTGAGGTCTTCCGGGGCCCCGCCGAGGGAAGCAAGAGCCTCCCGGATGCGACCCGCGTCCGAGCCGATGCCCGAATCCACGAGCGTCCACCCGTCGTCGCCCTCGACGAGCAGCACGGAGATCGCATTCGATAAGCCTACTGCGTCCACCCGGTACGCGCCGGGGGCGATCCGTTGGGGTTGAGCCACGGGGAGCCTCCTTCTTTGTCGGACAAACCGTAGGTGTATCACTCCCGTCCCGGACTTGGCCGCGTCCCCGTCGCAGGAGGCTTGTATAGTCCTGTGATCCAGGCCCTGACTGTCTCCTCTTCCTGGTGTATATAGGTGACATGCTTGTTTCGACCCGTGCCCTTCAGGAGCTTTCGCCGGCAAGATGATCTACCTGCTCGACATGTTCGGGGTCGCGGTCTTCGCGATCAGCGGCGCGTTGACGGCCGGCCGCAAGGGGATGGATCTCTTCGGCATCTTGGTGGTCGCGATCGTCACGGCGGTAGGCGGGGGGACGCTGCGCGACGTTCTGCTCGACCGTCAGGCGTTCTGGATCTCCGACCCTACCTACCTCCTCGCCATCCTGACCGGCGCCGCCGCGATCCTGGTTTACATAAAGTACTTCCGGCCCCCGGACGGATCTCTGCTCGTCGCCGACGCCTTCGGCCTCTCGCTCTTCACCATCACCGGGGCCCAGACCGCGGAGCTCGCCGGCGTATCCGCCCCCATCGTCGTCGTCATGGGCGTAATGACCGGCACCGCCGGAGGCGCGATGCGCGACGTACTGTGCGCCGAGGTCCCCCTCGTCCTCCGCAAGGAGATATACGCCACGGCCTCCATAGCCGGCGCCACCCTCTTCGTGGTACTTACCAGGTTCGAGGTTGTGGATATCTTTGTCGTGCCGGCGTCGATGGCCCTGATCTTCGCCCTCCGCCTCGCCGCCATCCGCTACGATCTCCACGCCCCTTCCGTCACGCTCGGAGACGGGCACTGGCCCGCGCCGCGCGGAAAACTCAAGAAAGGCGCATAGCCCGGCACCGCTCCACGCCCACCGTGGCCCTGTTGTAAGCTACGGTTGGTCCAAAGGCGACGCGGGAGGGGTGCTTATGTCCAGG
>JADDPY010000192.1 GCA_016781635.1 Rubrobacter sp. | reverse complement strand
TGTCTAACAGGATCTGGCTCAGCTCGAACAGGTGCCATCCCAGGCGATACCGCTTGCCTACGCGTCGCAGAAACTTTCGTTTCGCTAGGTCGCTCATTATCACCGAGGTCGTGGATTTCGGGAACCCCAAGGCCCTCCCCACCTCGCTAACGCCCCACTCGGGATTCTCGCGAGAGAACAGATCAAGTACCTTCATCACTTTCTCCATACTGGGCAAACTTACATCGCTCCTGCTCCGGTTCGTTCCGATGAATTATTCAATGGTACGCCCTCGTAAAGTACCGAACAACCGTGCGTTCAATACCATTGAACGCACCCGCCTACGGATAATATCGATGGGGAAATATCCTGCTTGCTTAATGCCCACCTGCCCGATCGACTTGGGGGCCAAAGATAATCTTCACATCTTGTTGTTCAGGTACCCTGAACAGAGTGCTTGAAACGAACGTTCAGAGATAATATCCCTTTTTACGGAGAAGAGGTCGAAGAGAGGAAGCAAGAAATGGAAGAAATTGTCAAGAAGGTCGAAACGCCAACCTTTGAAACCCTGCTCGTAAAGGAGGAGGGCACTCCAATTGGCCTTGCAGAGAGCCAAGATCGGGAGCTACGACTACGGCTGACTGCAGAAGCCAAAGACAACATGAAGAAGCGTGCACTCTTCATTCGTGAGGCTCCGGTGGGGGCGGGGGATAGTGCATGGGAGATCTGGTGTGATGAGGGCGCGTATTTGGGAGGCGAAGATGAGGCACCTCCTCCGCTAGCCTACCTCACCGCAGCTATCGCCTTCTGACTGCTTACTCAGTTTTCCCGGTACGGGAAGATCGCCAAGTTGAACATCAAGTCGATCCGGCTCGAGCAAGTGATGCGCTTCTCTATGAAGGGGTCGTTCCTCAAGGGTACGGCGAAAGGCGACAGCCTCGGGCTCGAGACCCACGTTCACGTTGAGTCCGACGAACCTGTAGAGCGTGTGCGCGAGCTCATCCGCATAGGAGAGCAGACCTGCTTCTCGCTCCAAACGGTGGTGAACTCCGTCCCCGCCGAAACGCACGTCACGCTGAACGGGGAGGCCCTCCCCACGCAAGATCAATAACCGAGGGGTTAGGAAGCGGAGTTGTTAGAGCCAATCAGGGGAAGGCGGTATGCGATTGGAGGCCGAAGGAGCGCGATTCGGGGCTTGACGGCGAGATCTATCGGCCCGTCGAGGGCCCTCGGCAGGGTTACGGGCCGATATAGTTTAGGAGCATTGCTTCCCAGCTAAGGTGCTGAGGTATATTTGATGCCCTACTCTCGCGACCTCAAGCCAATTGAGCAATCTCGCTGAAGACGAAGATTCTGCTGTAACAGGTCAGGTTAACTCCACCGATCTTGGTTAACACCGTGCTTCTTCACAAGAAGCTCACTCATGAAGCTCCTCAGATCGAAGCCCTAGCCCGGCCCGAGCGCGACGGCCCGGACGGCTTCGGATGCACTGGGTTGCGCGCCAACATCGTCGGGGATTTCGGCTTCGCCAGCAATGATGGTATTGGTCAACGTGCCCAATCCCTCGGCCTGGACCTCCACCGTGTCCCCGGGTTCGACCGGCCGGGAGTTGGCAGGCGTCCCGGACAGTA
>JADDPY010000571.1 GCA_016781635.1 Rubrobacter sp. | reverse complement strand
GAGCAAGAGACTCTTAATCTCTAGGTTCCAGGTTCGAGTCCTCCTGCAAAACCCATAAAAACCTAAGCCCCTACAGTACCAACTACAGTTTGGTAGCTAGGGGAAATAACATTGGGCAGAAGGGGCAGGAACGAAGGTTCCGTCTACCAGCGCAAGGATGGACTGTGGGTGGGCCAATACAGGGTCCACACCGGGGGTGGCGCTAAGTACAAATACATCTACGGCAGAGACAGGGAAGCTGTGGCCCAGAGACTCACCAAGGCCATGGCTAACAGGGATTCGGGCTTGGTTTTCGAGTCTGGGTCCATAACCTTGTCGAGGTACCTGGACCAGTGGCTGAAGGCCATCCAGGGAACCATAAGCGTGGGGTCTTGGAAGCAGTATGAGACTGTGACGAGGCTGCACGTGAAGCCAACTCTAGGAAAGCTGAAGCTAGACAGGCTCAGCGCCCTCCACGTCCAAACCCTATATAGGGAGAAACTGGACTCCGGTCTATCTCCTAGGAGAGTTATCTACGTCCACGTGACCCTCCACAAGGCCCTCAAGCAAGCGGTCAGGTGGTCCTTGATCCCGAGGAACGTCGTTGACGCTGTTGAGCCTCCAAGATTCAAAAAGCAAGAGATCAGCCCCCTCGATGAAAAGCAGGTTCGTAAACTCTTGCAGTCTGCAAAAGGAAACAGACTAGAAGCCTTGTACGTCCTGGCAGTCACCACGGGCATGAGGCAAGGCGAGTTGTTGGGCCTTCAATGGAAGGACGTGGACCTAGATTCCGGTACCCTCCGGATCAACAGAACCATCTTTGGTGGGGTCGTTTCTCCGCCGAAGACAACGAAGAGTCGGAGGAGCATAAAGCTCACTGATCTCGCTCTCCAAGCCCTCAAGAATCACGAGAGGAAGAGCGAGTGGGTCTTTTCGACCAGATCGGGCAAGCCTATTGACTGCACCAACCTCACAAAGCAATCTTGGAAACCCCTACTCAAGGAAGCGGGGTTGCCTGACAAAAGGTTTCATGACCTCAGGCATACGGCTGCGACCTTGCTGCTCACCAAGGGGGTTCATCCGAAGATCGTCCAGGAGATGTTGGGGCACTCGTCCATATCCATAACGCTCGACACGTACAGCCACGTCCTGCCGAACATGCAGGGTGAGGCAGTAAAAGCAATGGACTCATTCTTTGAAGAAGAGGACTCAGAACATTAGCCGGAGCGAACCCCAAGAGAGGAGAGAGGTCTTCACGAATGGATGAGTCTCCGTACATCAGGTGGGTAAAGAACAAATCTCCCAGCCCCGACTCACACTACA
>JADDPY010000560.1 GCA_016781635.1 Rubrobacter sp. | reverse complement strand
ACAACTGATCAAATCACCAGTAACAGAGTACTAAGTATCCGCTCGGCGTACATGTGGAGTTTTGGGAGGTGCCTGCTGAAGCTGGTGTGCCTTGCGTGCCAACGCATCGTCGACGGCTCGTTTCAGTTCAACCACCTGGTCGAAACTCCGCACGGGCAGATAATGTTGCTTGATATCATTCCAGTCCGGCTCGATCCGCGATAGCTCCGGGCTGTAGGCTGGCAGGTAGACCAGATGGACGTCCGCTGCTGCCAACTGCTCACGTGCATCGGCTACCGTCTGGCTCTTGTGGACCGAATAATTGTCCAACACCACCATCAACGGGCGCTCCCGCTTCCAGCCTTCCGTTGCCGCACCCACTCGCCCCGCCGTTCGCCAAATAAACTCCAGCACACGCGCTGAGTCGATCGGCCCGACCTCCTCCACGCGCAGTCCATGGGCTGCGGCACGCTGTTCGGCTGTCTTGCGGTGCTTCTTCGCTCGGCTCTTGGGTAAGCATGCCCAGCTCTGATACGCCAAGCGTCCGGCTGCAGGACCGTGGGTGAAATGCGCGCCGATCACGTTGACCCGTCGCCCTTCCGCTGCGTGGTAGGGCACACGCAGTTGCTCTCCTGCGGGAAACCAACTGCGACATGGTGGCAAGGTCATGCTGAAGCCCGCTTCGTCCAGATGGCACACGTCGATCAATCCAGCATCCGCTTTTTTTCGAGTGCCTCGAGTTCCACTTTGCGGTCAGCTACCTGCTCCGGTTGCTGCTTGTGCCTGAGCGAACGGGCGGTGCGCTGGTAGGAAAGCTTGGCCCGCGTGAGATGTACGCGCATACGACCGGGACTGATGCGCACACCATGGTGTTCGGCCACCCAGTCCACGATCTCGCGCGCACTCCAGGTCCGCGTCCCTTTGGCCACTTCGGTACGGACGGCCTCAAGCATGGCCACGGTCAGGGCAGACTGGTCGCCACCACGGGGCTTGTTGGGGAGCGCCTCAAAGCCACCGGCGAGAAAGGCTTTGATCCAGGAACGAACCGTTTGCTCATGAAGGCCAAGATGTTGGGCGATTGTCGGGACACTCCAGCCGGCATCAGCGAGGCGAACCATTTCAAGGCGATCACGGGTAGCCGGGGCCACTCCAACCTGTCGAGCCCGCAGACGCAGTTCATGACGTTGGTCAGCAGTCAAGCTTACACGATACATGACAACAAGCATACCAAATCCTACGAACTTCGGACGGCGGTTCACTTAGCGGTACTTTGTTGACTTCAGTGGGGTTCATAGAGATAGAGTGGAAAGCCGTGTTGGACCCAGCTGAGCAGGGCCTGGACTTCAGGTGGCGGGGGCAGCTGTGACCACGCCCGCCAATACCGCCCTATCATTAGCCAGGGCTCTAACCATGCGCGCACCTTCCTTAACGCTGCTGGCCAGCACACCTGCGGGCGTGGCGCGTCTTCGTCCCGTTGATTTTTTTCCCTCCCAGTTTCCGAACTCGGCGCACGACCTGCCAGTGCCTCCGCTCCGTCAAGCCAGCCTGGCACCTCCTTGGCTCCATGACCCAGATGCCACCAGCAGAATGAAAACGCACACCACA
>JADDPY010000420.1 GCA_016781635.1 Rubrobacter sp. | reverse complement strand
CAGCGCCCGCACCATCGCCCCGGCCTTGTTGCGCGTCTCCTCGTACTCCAGCGAGGGGACCGAGTCGGCTACAACCCCGCCGCCGGCCTGGAAGTAGGCGCGACCGTCTTTCAGCAGCGCTGTGCGGAGCGTTATGCAGGTATCGAGGCGGCCGTCGACGCCGTAGTAGCCCGTGGCGCCCGCGTAGGGGCCGCGCCGCGTGGGCTCGAGCTCGTCTATGATCTCCATCGCCCGCACCTTCGGCGCGCCCGAGACCGTCCCGGCCGGGAACGCCGCCGCCAGCGCGTCGAGCGCCGTCAGGCCTTCTCTCAGGTCGCCCTCCACCGTCGAGACGATGTGCATGACGTGGGAGTACCGTTCGATCCCCATGAAGTCCTCGAGGCTCACGCTCCCTATCTCGGCGACCCTCCCGATGTCGTTGCGCCCGAGGTCGACGAGCATGACGTGCTCGGCCCGCTCCTTCAAGTCCGCCAAGAGCTCCTCGGCGAGCGCCGCGTCCTCCTCGGCGGTTGCGCCCCGCGGCCGGGTTCCGGCCACCGGTCGCGTCATCATCCGCCGCCCCTCGACCCGCACCAGCGGCTCGGGCGACGCCCCGACGATCGCCATCTCCCCGAGCTTCAGGTACGTCATGTACGGCGACGGGTTGACGGTCCTCAAGCCCCGGTATAGGAGAAACGGGTCGAGGTCCCCGATCTCCGCGAAGAACCTCTGGCTCGGCACCACCTGAAAGGCGTCCCCCGCCCGGATGTACTCCTTCGCCAGCTCCACGGCCTCTTCATAACGGGCACGGGTGAAGTTCGACTGGATCTCTAGAGCCCCCCCGTTCCCCTCAGGCAGGGGACGACGTATCGTGGGTGCGGCAAGCCTCTCCGCGACGCGGACGATGTCGTCCGCCGCCCTCCGGTAGGCCGCTGCGAAACCCTCGCCCTCCACGTCCCGTAGGTTCGCGGCATCGACCAGGGAGATCACGAGCACCTTGTGGCGCAGGTGGTCGAAGACGATCAGGGTGTCCGTGACCGCGAAGTACGCCTCGGGTACGCCGAGGTCATCCGGCGGCGCATCCGGGAGCTTCTCCAGGTAGCGCACGGCGTCGTAGGAGAAGTACCCGACCGCCCCGCCGACGAAGGCCGGCAGGTTTGGCAGGGGCGCGACGCTCTTCTTGCCGACAATCTCCGCGAGCCCCCGGAACGGGTCCGATGCTGCCACCTCGCGCACCCCGTCGGAGTCCACGACGGTGTAGACGCCATCCTTGTACGAGAGCGTCCGCTTCGGCCCGAAGCCGAGAAACGAGTACCGCCCGAACCGCTCGGCCTCCTCAGCGCTCTCCAGCAGGAAGAGATGCGACTCGTCCGAAAACTTGAGCGCGGCGGAGATGGGCGTCTCCAGGTCCCCTATGGCCTCCGCGTAGAGCGGCACGACATCGTACTCGCGGGCCAGCCTCCGGGCCTCCGGGAGGCTCGGGGTGAGCTGCCTACCTGTGCCGTTCATCGAGTATCCTCGCCACCTCTTCGGTGGGGACGCCCCGCTCTTCCAGCAGCACCAGGAGGTGGTATAGGAGGTCCGCCGTCTCCTCCGCGACCCTGTCGTTCTCCAGCGCCGCCACCACGACCTCGACCGCCTCCTCCCCGACCTTCTGGCCGATGTACCCCGCGCCACGCGTAAACAGCTTCGCCGTGTAGGAGCCCTCCGGCATCTCCCCGTGGCGCTCCTTTATCGTGCCGGTGAGCCTCGTCAGGGTATGCCCGAGGTGCGGCTGCTCCCCCACCGGCGTTCCACCCTCCTCCGACAGCGTTGTAAAAAAGCAGGTCCGCTCTCCAGTGTGGCAGGCCGGGCCCGCGGGGTCGACCCTGTAGAGCAGGGCGTCGCCGTCGCAGTCGAGGCGGACCTCGATCACGCGCTGCGTATTCCCGCTCGTCTCGCCCTTGCGCCAGAGTTCGTCGCGGGAGCGTGAGTAGAAGTGGGCCTCGCCGGTTTGAAGCGTCTTTTCGACGGCCTCGCGGTTCGCATAAGCCAGGGTCAAAACCTCGCTCGTCGTCGCGTCCTGAGCGACCACGGGGACGAGCCCGTTCTCGTCGTAGCGGACTTCTCCGGTGGGGTTCTCGTGGGCGCTCATCGGACCGGGACCCCGGCCTCGGCGAGCTTCTCCTTCGTGTCCGCGATGGTCCACTCGTTGAAGTGGAAGATGCTCGCGGCGAGTACGGCGGAAGCGCCGGCGCGGACGGCGGAGACCATATGGTCCGGGTGCCCGGCCCCGCCGGAGGCGATGATCGGCAATCCCGTCCTGCCCGCGACCTCGCTTATAAGATCCAGATCGTAGCCAACCTCCGTCCCGTCGGCATCCATGCTGTTCAAAACGTACTCCCCCGCCCCTCGCTTCTCCCCCTCGACGCACCACTCGACGGCGTCGATGCCTGTGTTCACGCGCCCCCCGTTCAGGTAGACCTCCCAGCCGGACCGCCCATCTTCCTTACGCTTGACGTCCACGCTGAGGACGACGCACTGGCTCCCGAAACGCTCCGCACCCGCGTCTATAAGCTCCGGTGTCCTCACGGCGGCGCTGTTGATGGAGACCTTGTCGGCCCCGGCCCGTAGCATTGCGCGCATGTCGTCCGCGGTCCTCACGCCGCCGCCGATGGTGTAAGGGATAAAGACCTCTTCCGCGGTTGCCCTCGCGAGCCTCGCCGCGGTATCGCGTCCCTCGTGGGAGGCCGTGATGTCGTAGAAGACAAGCTCGTCGGCCCCCTCGCGGTCGTAGAGGGCGGCGAGCTCCACCGGGTCACCCGCGTCTCGCAGGTCCTTGAACTTCGTCCCCTTGACGACCCTCCCCGCGTTTACGTCCAGGCATGGGATGATGCGGACCTTCAAGCCCAAATAGGATCCCCCTTCCTAGACGTAAGGCACCGACGAAGCACGGCACTCCTCGGCGATGCGGTACTGCAACCCCTCCGGCGCGGGCAGGAGGACGGAGCCCTCATGTCCGGTGCCGACCACGATGGAGCCGTCCCGACCCTTCCAGTGCCGGTGCACAGTGTAAGCGGCGAGCGTCCCCTCCACGAGGGCCGCGAGCCGGTCGAGCTCCGCGTGCGAGAGCCCTGCCGTTATATCGAGCTTGGAGAGGTCCACGTTCTCGGGGGCTCCCAGGTCCGCCGAGAGGTTCCCCGTTCTCAGGCGAAGCCCCGGCGTGTTCCACAGAACATCCACCGCGCTCTTGAGGGACGCGGCGCGGGCCTCCTTGTTCCCCCTGCGAAACTTCGGCTCCGGCAGCTCGCGCAGGACGACGGCGAGGTCCTCCTCAGCGCTCCTGTCCGGTCCAGAGGCGTCGTCGCGCTCGAAGAGAAGGACCTTCAGCGTCGCGGCCGAGTCCACCTCGGTGGCCGCGCTCTGGCGCCTGGCCCGCTTGAACGGGTAGTCCGTGTACTCGATCCCAACCCCTTCGAGCGCCGCCAGGAACTCCTCGGCGAAAGGCGCCCCGCCGAACATCTTGCGACTCGCCGAATAGGCCGGCAGCGCCACCTTCGAGAGGATGCGTTCGATTCTGCGCGTCCCCCGCTCGTTCGGCACGGATAGCGGCGCATCTATCCCGAGCATGATCCCGCGCCGTCCCTCTGCGTAGCGTCCCGCCGCCGCCGCGAGATCCGCAGCATCTTGCGCGAACGAGTTTGCGACGATGCTGCCCCGCTCATCGAGGACGACGAGACACGACTCGCGCGACCCTGCCTCGCCCGGTCGCCACGCCAAAGAGCACCCTACGAACCTCAAAACCTAAACCCCCTTGGCCACGGAGGCGGTCTCGGCGACTACCGCCGCGACCTCCTCGCAGACCTCGCGACAAACCGCCGCGTCCTCGTGCTCCACCATAACCCGCACCACCGGCTCAGTGCCGCTCGGCCTGAGCAAGATGCGGCCCTGCGTGCCAAGCTTCTTCTCCGAACTTGAGACGGCCTCTTTCACGGCGCCGTTCCGCGCAACGTCCGGGGCAGAGCCACCGACCCGGACGTTTATGAGGCTCTGCGGGTACTGCTCCATCACCCGCGCAAGCTCGGAGAGGGGCTTCCCGCTCCTCGTCATCAGGTCCAGGACCGCCAGTGCCGTCACGAGGCCATCGCCGGTCGTCGCATACTCCGAGAGGATCACGTGCCCCGACTGCTCGCCACCAAGGGACGCCCCGCTCCTTCGCATCGCCTCGGCCACGTGACGGTCGCCGACGGGCGTCACCTCGTAAGGAATCCCCAGCCCGTCCATCGCTTTGAAGAAGCCCAGGTTGCTCATCACGGTGACCACGACCCCGCCGCTCCTCAGAGCCCCGCGTTCGTGTAGATCGCGAGCAAGGATCGCCAGGATCCTATCCCCGTCCACCATGTTGCCCATCTCATCGACCGCGAGCACCCGGTCGGCGTCGCCATCGAAGGCAAAAGCCACGTCGTTACCCCCCACCTCCAACTTTTCGACATGCGTAGAGCCGAAGCCCTCGTTTATGTTCGTCCCGTCGGGCTCGTTCCCGACCACTGAGAGATCCGCCCCGGCCCCGGAGAACGCGAGCGGCGCGACCTCGTAGGCGGCCCCATGAGCGCAATCCAGCAGGACCTTCACCCCCTCGGCCCGAGGGTGCAATCGCCCGAGGACGTGCTCCGCGTAGAGGCCGGCTGCATCTTCCACGGGCTCCGCAGCACCCACGTCGCCCCCGGTCGGTCGAGGGCCTTCTTCGCCGGTGAGCCGCTCGAGCTCGGCCTCCGTGTCGGCTGCAAGCTTGCGGCCATCACCCGAAAAGAACTTGATGCCGTTGTCCGGATAAGGATTGTGCGAGGCGCTCACGACGGCTCCCGCGCTCGCGCCAAGCTTGCTTGCAAGCGCCGCCACGCCCGGGGTCGGCAGCACGCCAAGCTCCAGCACGGAAGCGCCCCCGCTCGCCGCTCCGGCGGCCAGGGCATCCGAGAGCATCCCGCCCGAGAGGCGCGTGTCGCGTCCGACGAGGATAGGACCACCGAACAGACGGGCCGCCGCGAGACCGAGGTGCAGAGCCATCTCGGGGGTCAGCCCCTCGTTGGCGACCCCGCGCACACCGTCGGTGCCGAACTTGATCCTCTGCAAAAAACCTCCGGAACGCCGGCAGGCCCCCCGTGCCGCCACGAGCGTCTTGCGCTCGCAACGAGGGAGGGCCCGCCGGAGATCTCGTAATCCCTCTAACTTACCGCTTGGAGAACTGCGGACGCTTACGCGCCTTCTTCAAACCATACTTCTTGCGCTCCACGGCGCGTGAGTCACGGGTAAGGAGACCGGCGACTTTGAGCTCGCCGCGCGCCTCCTGGGACTCCTCGGCGAGGGCGCGAGCGATACCGTGGCGCACTGCCTCTGCCTGACCGGTGGGGCCCCCGCCCTCGACCTTGACGACGACGTCGTAGGTACCCGCGACCTCCAGGACCTTCAAGGGAGAAGACACGGCGACCTGATAGGTATTACGCGGGAAGTACTCCTTGTAATCCCTGCCGTTCACCGTGATCTTGCCGTCGCCCGGCAGGAGCCTCACGCGCGCCACGCTAGTCTTGCGTCGGCCCGTGCCGCTGTACAACGTCTGAATAGCCGCCATTCTTTACCTCACCTCATAGGGCTGGGGGTTCTGAGCCTGGTGCGGATGCTCGGGTCCCGCATAAATCTTCAACTTCTTGAACTGCGCCCGACCGAGACGCGTCTTCGGCATCATGCCCCAGACCGCCTTGCGCAGGATCTCCGTCGGCTTACGGTCCATCATGACCTCGTAGCTCGTCGTCTTCAAACCGCCCGGGCGCCCCGAATGCCGCCAGTAGTACTTCTGCTCGGCCTTCCTGCCCGTGACGACCACCTTCTCGGCGTTCACCGCGATCACGAAGTCACCCGTGTCTATGTGTGGTGTGTACTGCGGCTTGTTCTTGCCACGCAGGATGCGCGCGATCTCCGAGGCCAGACGACCTAGCGTCTTCCCCTCGACGTCGACGAGATGCCAATTGCGCTCGACCGACTGTGGCCGCGCCATAAAACTTTTCATGTTCCTCCGCGAACTTGATACCGATACCAACTGCTCAATAGCAAACGCGATAAATACTAGCATATGCGCACCCCGTCGACAGATACAGGCCGACGGGAGACGGGCGCAAAATACCACGAGCATGCAAGACAGCGGTGCAAGTGCACCGAGCCGTCGACGCTCTGCCGTTTTCAGATGGAGGGTACCGAAGTACCCTCCAGACCGCCGACGATCAGGCCCTGCCGGTCTCCTCGTAGGACTTCAGACCCCGCGAGCGCTCCCCGACGTGTCCTCGATGTCGACCTCCTCCTTGCGCAAATCGACATCGATTAACTCTTCCTCCTCAACGACCTTCCTTTTTATCCTCAGTTCCTCCTTGATTACCGGGCGCTTCGTAACAACCAGTTCCTCCCGGACCACTGGCACGGTCATCTCGACCTCCTCGATACGGCTCTCGGAGTTCCCGGGTGAAGTCGGGGCCGGAGATGGTGGTGCAGGCGGCAACTCCTGGCTTGCTACCTCCCGCGGCGGCGACACTTCTTCGCTCGAAACATCCGGGGGCGGAGGTAGCTCCTGGGCGGGGACCGCAGGGGCCGAGGACAGATCCTCCTCGGGTACTGGAGGAGGCGGTGAAAGGTTCTGGGTTGGCACTGCCTCTACGGCCGCTCCCAGCTCCACAGACGGAGAATCCGGTGGCGGCGGCAACTCCTGGGAAGAGACCTCG
>JADDPY010000053.1 GCA_016781635.1 Rubrobacter sp. | reverse complement strand
GGCGATGGCGACGCGCTGCTTCTGGCCGCCGGAGAGGGTGATGCCCCACTCACCGACCGTCGTGTCGTAGCCCTTGGGGAAGTTCGAGATCTGGTCGTGGATACCCGCGATCTTTGCCGCCCGCTCGACCTCTTCTTGCGTGGCATCCGGGTTCCCGAACGTGATGTTCTCCCGCACGGTCTCCGAGAACAAGAACGTCTCCTGCGGCACCATGCCGACGCTACGCCTCAACTCGCCGAGGTCGAGCTCACGCACGTCCGTCCCGCCGACCAGCACCGATCCATCCTCCGGGTCGTAGAAGCGCGCCACGAGCGAGAGCAGGGTACTCTTTCCGCTCCCCGTCGACCCGACGATGGCTATCGCCTCTCCCGGCTCGACCGCGAGGTTCAGAGCCTTCAGGACGGGCTCGCCGTCATCCGTGTACGAGAACGTGACGTCGCGGAGCTCGACGCCGGGGGTCTCCTCGCGGAGCGGCTGTGGCTTCTCGGGGGAGCGCACGTCGGGCTCGGAGTCCAGGATCTCGAAGACCCGCTCGGACGAGGCGAGCGCCCTCTGGCCCTGGTCTATGACCATACCGAAGCCCTGCATCGGCCAGACGAGTTGCATCAGGTAGAGCTGGAAGAGGGTGAACTCGCCGATGGTCAGCGTTCCCTCGACGACGGCCCGTCCGCCGAAGAGGATCAGGATCGCGATGGAGGTTGCCGGGATAAAGCTCATCCCCGGAATATAAAAGGCCCGTAGACCGCGGGCGGCCATCGTCTCGTTGAGGACGCCCTCGGCCCTGCCGCCGAACTGGTTTTTCTCGAAGGGCTCGCGGGAGAAGGACTTCACGACTCGGATGCCGGAGACGTTCTCCTGCACGACCGTCGTGACGTCGGCGAGCTTCTGCTGGACGGAGCGGAAGATGGGGTGGACCTTCGCCGCGAATCGCCAAGCCGCGAACGCGAGGAGCGGCATCGGGCTGAGGACGATGAGCGCCAGGCTCCAATTCAGGTACAACAGCGCCGCCGAGACCACGATGAGCGTGAGCACGCTTATGAACAGCTGGAACATCCCCCAGCCGACGAAGAAGCGCACCACGCGCAGATCGTTCGTCGCCCGCGAGACCAGCTCTCCGGTCGAGGCCTTGTCGTAGAAGCCGTGGTGCAGGGAGAGCATCTTCTCGAAGAGCGCCTTGCGCAGGCGATACTCCACGACGTGACCGAGGTAGTTTGTCGCGTAGCGCCGCCCGAACCCGAAAAGAAAGCGCAAAGTCGCGAGCCCGAGAATCCCCAAGGCCAGCGGCCACAGGAGATCCGGCCTGTCGGCGCCGTTCGGCGGGAAGGCCTTGTCTATGGCCTCGGAGACGATCCAGGGGATCGCGATCCCCGCAAGCGTGACCCCGAAGGCGCAGACGAAGCCGAGCACCAGCAGATACCGTCGGCCACCGGTGAACGACATTAGCTTGTAAAAAGTCTTCAAGAAACCGCCGCTTTCGAAAGCTCTGAAGTCGTTGCTCGCGAGCAATACTGTTTGAAAATAACCGCGCTTGCTACCTCTGACAGTAATTCTATCCCCCATCCCGGATAGAACAACGCGGGGGTTTACGCCCGCGAGGGACGCATGTGCTCGCTATGCTTCGCGGGGAGGGGCTGGCCGACCGCACGGAGATCCGCCTGAGTGTCGTTTCAGCCGGGTGCCGGAGCGCTCGGGACTTCGCGCCCTTCGCCGATTCGCCAACGCAGACCTTCCATCAACCAACGGTACGCCTCGCCGTGGGGCGGCTTCTCCGGCCAACCCTTGAGGATGCCGATCAACTGCCAGTAACGCTCTGGTCGGGGGTCCACTGTCGCCTCGTAGTGCGAGAGCAGCCACCCGGCCAGTTTCTCATCTCCCGCGCGGTTCATCGCTTGCGCGCAAGCCTCGAGATAACGCTCGACCACCGCTTGCTCGCGCTTGCCGCGCGGCGAGCGGCCCTCGCGCACGGCGGAGATCGCCTCTCGCATGGCCTCGCCCCCGGATTCGTGCCACGCGGCGAGGTCGAAGTCTCCGTCCACGGACTCCCAGAACGGCCGCGCTTGCTTCTCTACGGCCTCAGCGAAGCCCTCGTCAGAGACGAGCTCCGCGAGCTCCACCCAGGCTTCGAGTTGCTCGTCTGTGAGATGTTCGGGCAGTTCGAGCACCGCCCCCTTCCAGAACCACTCCTTCCAGGCCGGGTCCAGAGGGATGCCATCCACGGTCTTTTCAAGGTGCCTCCCCACGAACGCCTCGCGCTCGTGCGCCGAGAGCAGCGCCAGGGCCCGCGCCCGATCCGGGTAGGGGCGCGTAGCCCCCCGATCGCCTTCCTCACCGGTCCCGAAAGAGGACTCGAGCAACGCTCGCCGGCGTGCCAGGGCCTTGAGCTGAAGGTCCACCGCATCGAGCTGGAGCCTTGCGGCCTCCCGGGGTCCGAGCTCCTCGGCGAGCAGCCGCTTTACGGTGGGCAGGTCGAAACCCGCGGCACGCAGCGTGCGCGCGGTCTCCAGGCGCGAGAGATCCACTTGCGAGTACAAGCGATAACCAGTCTCCGTGTACCCGGAAGGGGGAAGGACGCCCTCGTCCGAGTAGTGTCGGATAGTCTTGATGGACACGCCGCTCAGACGGGAGACCTCCCCGATCTTGTAGAGCCCGTCTTTTTTCCCGCCCATCGCGTCCTCTCGCTTGACTCTCCCGTAAGAGGAGACTTTACGCTCCCTTTCGACGTTCGTCCACGTGCGTCGGACCCGAGGTTATGGAGGTAAGAGATGGGAAGGCGCAGAGGCAAGAGGGTGCTCGCCAGGGTCAAGATGGAGCTCGAGGCCGGGAGGGCTACGCCCGCGCCGCCGGTGGGGACCAGGCTCGGGCCCTACGGCTTGAGCCTCGGCGAGTTTGTCCGGCAGTACAACGACGCCACGCGGGAGAAGGCCGGTACGATCGTGCCCGCCGAGGTCACCGTATACGAGGACCGCACGTTCTCGTTCGTGACCAAGACCCCGCCCACGGCTTCGCTGTTGCGCGAGGCGGCGGGCAGGGGCAAGGGCTCGGGCGCGCCGGGGCGCGAGGTCGCGGGCACCGTCATCGAGGAGCAGCTCAGGAGGATCGCCGAGACCAAGATGCCGGACCTCAACGCGGGGTCGGTGGAGGCCGCGATGAGGATCGTGGCGGGTACTGCTCGCAGCATGGGCATCGGGGTGAACGGCAGCGCTTGATGGGTGTCGAACATTCGGAGAGCGGCGAGCAACGGACCGTCGTTAGACGCGAGAAAGGCGTGGTGACATGCGAATAGAAGCCATAGACGTGCTTTCCGGCCAGGAGGCCGCGCTACGGGCGCCGGTAGGGACGCGGGAGGAGGTCTACCGCGAACGGGTAGACGAGCCGTTGAGGCCATTCTGGGAGCCCATGATGCGGTACATGCCGGAGTCCATCGCGGCTCGGGGGGATGGTGCGCTATCCGGCACCGCCCTCCTGGGTTTCTACGGCCCGGATGGGGATGCCGGGGAGGGGATCGGTGCGCTCGCGAAGTTCGAGGAGGCAGGGTCTTTCGCCTCCTGTGTGGGCGCCCTTGAAGGGGCGGCGGAGGGGCTGGCCCCGGAGGAGCACGGGGTCGAGGTCGAGCGCGTCGCGTTCTCGCTGGTGCTCGCGAATCCACTTGTGCCCGACCTGACGCAGCGCAACCGCGGCTACACGGGTTTCGGCGGCATGATGGGCTACGCCGCGGTGCTCGCCTGGCCCGACGGCTACAATCTGCCCCGCCTGCCCTCCATCTCCGTCCACGAGTTGCACCACAACGTCCGTCTCGCCTTCGAGCCCTGGACGACCGCGACCACCGTCGGCCAGTACGTCGTGCTCGAGGGCCTCGCCGAAGCCTTTGCCGCGGAAGCCGTCGGGGAGGAGCTTCTCGGACCCTGGCCGAACGCTCTTTCGGAGGGGGAACTTGAGGAGGTGCGTCCCATGTTTCGCGACGCCCTGGAGGTTTCGGGCTTCGACGAGATCCGCGGCTACATCTTCGGGGACTGGGCCGCCTCGCGGATGGGGTACGCCCCGCGGGGGCTGCCGGATTTCGCCGGCTACGCAATGGGCTACCGGATCGTGCGGGAGTACCTCGATCGCTCCGGGCGCACCGCCGCGGAGGCCACGTACGTGCCGTGGCGCGAGATCGTCGATGGGTCACGGTATCTGTAGCGGTACGGCCGGTCCCCGCGTAAGGGGTGACCATCTCACCGGGACGGGTCGTGCAGGGCTATTATCATCGACGACTCGCTACGGATGTGCGCTACGCCGGCGTAGACGCACGGAGGTGCAAACTTGAATCAAAACCTGCGTCCGTGTCCTGGGTGTGGCGTCCTCTTACCGGAGACCGCCGGGTCGACCCACCGTTACATCGGGGCTTCGCCGGAGTGCTGGTCCGCCTTCGGCGAGGTCTCCGGCAAGGAGTACGGCGACTTTCGCTACGCGCGTGTCCACGGGCTCACCGTAGATGCATACTGCGCCCAGCACCCGGGAAAGCCGTCGCCGCAAGCGGTCAGGTCGGTGGCCGTGCATCTGGTCGGGCTCTTTCTCTTGATGGAGCGAGACCTTCGCCCCGAGGAGCTTTACGCGGTTCATAAGAGGACGTCGTCCTTGGCGAAGGAGGGGAGGAAGGACGTTTTCTGGCTGGACCCCCCACGTTCCTCGGCGAGCCGACGATTCTGTACGTCCTCGGCGCGAAGGGACCGAACGAGCACGCCGAACGGGTGCGCGAGTGGGCGAGGTCGGTGTGGGAAGCATGGTCCCCGCACCACGAGACCGTGCGCCGCTGGGCAGAGCTCTAACCATGCCCGCCGGGCTTATGGAGGAGCTCCATCCTTGCGCTCGTGCGGAGAAGCTTCGGAACCCGGTGTCGCTTATTACGGACTTGCGGGGCCCCGCAGCTTAAACTATTCGTATGCAGAAAAGAGCAGCTTTGCGCCAGCCTGTGCCCGGGGATCGTCATAAGGTAGCCGGAGGCTTGCTGAAGATCGGGAAGATCTACCACGAGCCCGACGTCGCCTCTTACGATCGGGGGCGAGAGATGCTCGACCGTTTCCCGGACGCCGAGCGCGTCGAGGTCCCGTCCCACTGGAATATCCCCGAGCTCCACGGCGACGAGGGCGGTGTCGGGGAGTGGAACAGGACGAAGAAGACTGTTCTCGTGCTCGGCGCGAAGAAGGGTTTGCAGGTCCGGCCCTTCTATCGCAGCTGCGACTTCATCGCCCCCTCGCAGGCGAACGGGTGCGCGATGGCGTGCTCGTACTGCTACGTGGCCCGCCGTAAAGGCTACGCCAACCCCATCACGACGTTCGTGAACATCGGGGGGATCATGGGCGCGGTGGAGCGCCACGCGGCGAAGCAGGGGATGAAGCTCGAGGGGACGCAGGCGGACGAGAAGGACTGGGTCTACGAGCTCGGGACGAACTCCGACCTCTCCGTGGACGCCGCCGTGAGCGACAACGTCCGCGACCTCGTCGGCCTCTTCCGCGAGATGCCGAACGCGAAGGCGACTTTCGCGACGAAGTTCGTCAACCGGGAGATGCTGGAGTACGACCCGCGGGGCAAGACGCGGCTCCGGTTCTCGCTCATGCCGCCGGAGACGTCGAAGCTAGTGGACGTGCGTACCTCGCCCGTGGAGGAGCGCATCGGGGCCATAAACGACTTCGTGGAAGCGGGCTACGAGGTCAACGTTAACTTCGGGCCGGTGATTGCCAAGGACGGCTGGCGGGAGGACTACGCGGCGCTCTTCGAGATGCTCGACGATGCCCTCTCGGACGAGGCGAAGGCGCAACTCGCGTCCGAGGTGATCTTCTTGACGCACACGCAAGAGCTCCACGAGGTGAACCTTCGCTGGCACCCGAAGGGCGAGGATATCCTGTGGCGCCCACAGATACAGGAGTACAAGACCTCGCAGGCCAGCGGCGACCGCGTGCTCCGCTACGAAAGGAACCTCAAGCGCCGACTCGTGGCGGAGTTCGAAGAACTTCTTACGGAGCACCTTCCCTACTGCCGGATCCGGTACGCCTTCTAAGCTCCGGCGCGTTCCTCCGCAAGAGCAGGAGTACCTCGCCCGGACGGAGCGAGACGCCGGCGGGCGAGAATAGAGAACCCACGGGCTGCCGTGGAACTAGTTGTGCTCGGAACGGTGCCGCGAGCAGGCCGGTGGCAAGGAGCAGACGCAGTATCCGTGTCTGCTCCTTGCCACCAGCCTTGCCGGTCAAACGCGGCTGCGTTCCAGCAGGACCTCCAGCGCGTCTGCGTGGGTAGCGCGCGGCGGCCCGAACGCCAGGCAGGTCAGGCAGTTGGCACGATAATTGCCCTTCCCGTCTGCATCTTCGGGCTCTATGAGCACCGGCCCCGCGTGGTCGCACTCACCCGGTAGCAGTTCTTCTCTGTCCATGTTGGCCTACCGTCCTTGTTCGTTGCGGAGGGGAGGGCCCACGCTGCGGACCCACCCTCCCTCGTGGTCTGTCGCCCCGGACTCCGCGTCAGGCGACCCGGTCGGCGCGGACTATGAGGCGCCCGGACTCGGGTCCCGAGGCCAGCAGGCGCGGTCCTATCGTCGTCCAGTCGTCCGGGGTCTCCGTGCAGGTCTGCAGCGTCACCACGTCGCGCCCCGCGATCGGGCTCGTCAGGTAGGTGTCGGAGGGGGTCACGGCGAAGATCTCGGTGACGGCGTAGGTGTAGTCCTTGCCGTCGGCGTTGGTGAGCACTACCTCGTCGCCCTGCTGCATCGAGGGCAGGTCGTAGAAGACGCGGTCGGAGGGCGTGCCGGGGTAACCGATGCGGTGGCCGGCGACGTAGGTGTTGGAGCCCTCGCCCTGCCACGGGAA
>JADDPY010000533.1:23495-24806 GCA_016781635.1 Rubrobacter sp. | reverse complement strand
CGTTTCTCGTCGAGCGCCTCAGCAGGACGATAGAGCGATCCAGCAAAGATCCCTCCTACGCCTTCGCCGTGCTCTTCCTGGACCTCGACCGCTTCAAGCACGTAAACGACTCGCTGGGCCACACCACGGGTGACGACCTGCTAAAGGAGGTAGCGTGCAGGATCTCCTCCTGCGTACACCCGACGGACACGGTCGTGCGCCTCGGCGGCGACGAGTTCGTCGTCCTGCTGGAGGGGCTGTTCAAAAGCGAGGACGCCGAGGAGGTCGCCGAGCACATACAACGGACCCTCAGGGCTCCGGTCAGGCTCCACGGACACGAGCTCTACGCCACCGCCTCCATCGGCGTGGTCACGGGACCGAACGGCCACGCCAGCCCGGAGGAACTCCTGAGGGACGCCGACACGGCGATGTACCGCGCCAAGGAGGGCGGAAAGGCCCGCCATGCCGTCTTCGACGCGAGGATGCGCCAGAGGGCCGTCTCGCTACTCAAACTGGAAACGGACCTCAGGCGCGCGGTGGAGGGGGGCGAGTTCGTGGTGCACTACCAGCCCATCGTCTGGCTTCACGGCGGCGTGGTGGCCGGCTTCGAGGCTCTGGTGCGGTGGCAACACCCCGAGCGCGGTCTCCTGCTGCCGGACGCTTTCGTGCCGTTCGCCGAGGAGACGGGCCTCATACACGAGATCGACAGGTTCGTGCTCGGGGAGGCGTGCCGCCGGGCCGCTTCGTGGAGGAGGGGCTTCCCGAGGCAGTTCCCGCCGTCGGTCAGCGTCAACCTCTCGCCCACGAGGCTCGTCCGGCCGGGGCTGCCCGAGGAGGTGGCCCTCGTATTGAAGGAGACGGGCCTCCCCGGACGTGCGCTCGCGCTCGAACTTACGGAGGGTGCGATCATGGAGGACACCGAGGCCGCTCTGGAGACCCTCTTCTGCCTCAGGGGGCTAGGCGTGCGAGTGCATGTCGACGACTTCGGCACCGGCCATTCATCCCTGGGGCTCCTGCACCGCCTCCCCGTAGACGCCCTCAAGATCGACCGCTCCTTCGTGAGCCGCATGGGCGGGACGAGCGACCCGGAAGAGGGGGCCGAAATCGTCCGGACCATACTCACCATGGCCCACCAGCTCGGCATGGACGCGGTGGCCGAGGGCGTGGAGACCGAGGGACAGCTCGAGCTTCTGAAGGAGATGGAGTGCGACTACGCCCAGGGCTACCGGTTCTCCAGACCGGTCGACTCCGAAGGTGCGCGGGCCATCCTGGCCGCTGAGCATCTCTGGTAAGCAGACCAAGCATCGACCGGGTGTTAAGCAGCCTACGCCG
>JADDPY010000533.1:0-23409 GCA_016781635.1 Rubrobacter sp. | reverse complement strand
GTCGAGGTAGCGAGCGGCGGGCGCGGAACTGGGGCCGGTGCGATCTGGCCGGGAGAAGGCCTCGTACTGACGAACGATTACGTAGTATCGGGCGGACGTCAGGGAGCCTTCGTTCGTTGTGCTCTGTGTGCGCAGTACCTCGACGACCGGCTCGAGCTTCAGGAAAGTGGCTGCGAGAGTTCCGCTAAGGGATACGCTTTTCGAGAAAGGCCTCGCGACCGCGCCGGAAAAGCTCCTTGGAGCTCACTGCTTCGGCGCCAAGTTCCAGCGCCTTCTCCCTCATCGGGGGCCTCAGGTCGTAGTGCGGCAGCCGCTGGTGCTGTTGGAAGCGCTCCCGGCTCAGACCAAGGCGGAGGGCGAAATCGTGCAGTTCCTCCGGGGAGGAATCCGTGACCATATGACACCAGTATCCCGAAGGGTATTTCCTGAGCCGATCTACCAGGATCACGACCGCAACGCCTCCACTCCGGGCGAAGACCTCCCCGGGCGCACTCCTCGCGCACGACGGGGCGGCGCCTCGAACGGTACGTTACGGGGGCTTACGCGGCACCAACGGGTACTCGAGCCAGTCCGGAGACGCCGAAGTTCTCTTGTTTCTCCCCTGCGCAACGGCCGAATCCCCCGCGCCTGAGATACGGGTCCTCGCCCGCGTTTTTGTACTCGATGTCTTGGTGAACACCGTCGTTGGGAGCTGTGGACCCGGGGGATTACTTGTTCGCGCTCGTCGATTACTTTTCGGGCTTCACCTTTCATGGGCCGTGCCTTTGCTGCGGTGAGCATGCGTTGCGAGGCGTTTCTCTGGGCCGCTCAGTTGTCCCGGTTGGGGATCGCCCTGAGGTGGTTCATGAACTCCTCGGACCCGGAGAACTCGCCGAGCGGTAAGCCGGCTATCAGCTCTACCAACTCGTCGGGAGCCCCGTTCTCCTGAGCGGTCGATAGCATCGTCTCTTTGCTTACCGGATAATCCACGCCGTCCACATACCTCTGCGCATCATCAGGGTCGAAGCCCATACCAACACCTCCTGCAACTCGTTCAGAATGCTTTTGTTTTTTTACCCTTTATAGGCGAGGAAGAAAATGCGTCCTCAGCGTATGTCCGATCGCCCCGCCGCCCCGAAGGACGGGCCACGGAGGCCGGACATAGATCTCGACGAACGTTTCGTGCATGAATTCTCGCAATTGACGCGAAATCGCTTTTAGCGGTCCCGTGTACAGGGGTAAGGCATGCTCCGTAAACCGGGACGCAGATCTCGGGCACTAGTAGGGGGGAACCCGCATAACAGAAAACGCAAGCACTAGAGGTCGGCTACGGGCGCGACCGCTGGAGGTAAGCAAACCGGCGTCGCTCGGCCTGCAAGATCTGGCATCCGGTTCCGCCCGCGGAGATCACCTGCTGTACGTGCCGGAGTCTTACGGGCCCGAGCGTCCTGCCCCGCTGGCGGTGGTGCTGCACGGCGCGGGAGGGCAAGCGCGCGACGCCATGGCCCTTCTTCGCCCCTTGGCGGATGCGACCGGCATGTTGCTGCTCGCGCCGACCTCGCGCCAGTACACCTGGGACGTCATCGTCGGAGGGTACGGCCCGGACGTGGAGGCAATGGATGGTGCCCTGGAGGAGACGTTCTCCCGTTACGCGTTGGATCCCACCCGCCTGGCCATCACGGGGTTCTCCGATGGGGCCTCCTACGCGCTCTCCCTGGGCATCAACAACGGCGACCTCTTCTCGCACGTGCTCGCTTTTTCGCCGGGCTTCATGGCGCCGTCCGCGCGCGTCGGCGCCCCGCGCTTCTTCATCTCCCACGGCACCCGCGATGCCGTCCTCCCGATCGACCGTTGCAGCCGTAGGATCGTCCCGCAGCTGGAGCGAATGGGCTACGAGTTGACGTACAAGGAGTTCGAGGGCGGTCATACGGTCCCCCCGGAGATCGCGCTCGAGGCCGTGGATTGGTTTGCGTCCGAGGGAGACTAACTAGGGAGAGGGCCTGTGCATATGCGCAGCTATCGCGTACGCACCCTGGCAGAGGCACGGACGTGGGAAGATCGTCTCGGCGAACAAGACGCTGCTCCCGGTCAATAGGCGAAACGCTCACCTCCACGAGCTTTTGGCCGAGGATCATTCGGGGTAAGACCATGGTCGATCGGAGGTTGCGAGCTTTGCGCGCTCCGAAAGACGGCTGGCGAGACAGAAGGGTACCCTGATCCCCGAAGAGCACCGCATCTACGTAGAAGGTTTGCCCATCCGTTACCTGGCGGAGGGTGAGGGCCCGCCGCTGATCCTGCTGCACGGCGTCGGCGAGAACGCCCTTGACTGGGATTGGGTGATACCCGCCCTGGCTCGCACCCACCGCGTCTACGCGCCGGACCTGCCCGGCTCCGGCGGGAGCGCCAGGCCCAGGGGAGACGACTACTCGCCGGCCTCCTTCGGGCGTTTCCTCGCCGCGTTCCAGGACACCTTGGGGGTCGAGCGCGCCGCCGTGGTCGGCAACTCCCTTGGCGGCTTGGCGGGCCTGCGGCTGGCACTGGACGACCCGGACCGCGTGACGGCCCTGGTACTTATCGCCGGCGCGGGCCTCGGGCGCAAGGTCAGTCTAGCCCTGCGATCGTTGGCCCTACCCGGCTACGGTGGGCTGGCGGTGGCCTGGGGCAAGAGGCCTCCCGGCGCGGCGCAACGCGTACTGGGACGGGCCGCGCTACTTTTCGGGAGCCCCCGAAGAACCCCCGCGAAGTGGCTGAAGGAGCAATACAAGCTGGCGCGTCTACCAGGATTTTTGGAGGGTCAGCTGGCGACCGTCCGCGCCCAGGTTGGCCTCCGGGGGCAGCGTGAGATCTTGCTGGATCGGCTGTCCTCCTTGCGTGTACGGACGCTCGTGATCTGGGGCGAGCGTGACCGGGTGCTCCCCCCGGACCAGGCGCGAGAGGCGATCTCCCGCATCCCGGACGGCTATCTCGAGCTCATCCCCGATTGCGGGCACCTGCCCCAGGTCGAACGCCCGGACCATGTTGCGCAGACCCTCGTGCGGTTCCTGAGCGAACGAGGAGGACGGGCGTCCGGCTGACGGGCACGAGGCCCCGAACGCTAAGCTTTGTAGTGGGTGAGCCTGTCGGATTCATCGACGGGATGGTCGAGCACGCCGAACCCGATAAGGAGTGACAAGATGCGGCTCAAGCCTATAGGAGAGCAAGTGGCAGTGGTGATGGGGGGCTCCAGCGGGATAGGCCGCCTCTCGGCCCTCAGGTTTGCCGAACGGGGCGCCAAGGTGGTGGTCTCCGCCCGCGGCGAGGCGGGGTTGCGTTCGGTCGTGGACGAGATACGCGCCAGGGGGGGCGAGGCCATCGCCGTGACGGCAGACGTGGCCGAGTTCGATGGGGTGAAGGCGGTAGCGGACGCGGCCATCGAGGAGTACGGGCGGCTGGATACCTGGGTCCACATCGCCGGGGTCGGCCTGTTCGCTACCTTCGAAGAGACCACGCCCGAGGAGTTCGAGCGCGTTATAGACGTAAACCTGATGGGACAGGTCTACGGCGCGATGGCGGCGCTCCCGCACATAAAACGCGAGGGTCGCGGCGCGCTCGTCCACATATCCTCGATGGGCGCCAAACGCGCGATCCCGCTCCAGAGCGCTTACTGTGCCTCCAAGCACGGCATCGACGGCTTCCTGGAGGCAATGCGCGTCGAGCTCCGGCACGAGGGGTGGCCCATCGGCGTTACCAGCATCCAGCCCGCGACCACCAACACGCCGTTCTTCGACAAGGCCCGCACCAAGCTCGGGGTTAAGCCGGTAGCCCCGCCGCCGATCTACGGGCCGGGTATTGTAGTCGAGGCGATCCTCCACGCGGCCGAGAAGGGCCCGAGGGACCTGATCGTCGGTGGGGCATCCAGGGCGATGATCCTGGGCCAGACGATCTCGCCGCGGCTGTTGGACGCCATAATGCAGAGAAGGGTCGCCTTCGAGGCCCACTACACCGGTGAGCCCAAGCCCGAAGACGCGCCGGACAACCTCTTCGAGTCCATGGAAGGTCCCAACACCATCGAGGGCTCTTTCAGCGACCGAGCGCACCCCCGAAGCCTTTACACCTGGCTACAAACGCACCGGACCGTGAAGCGGAGCATAGTGGCGGGAGCCGTCCTCGGGGCTGTGGCCCTACGAAGGAAAGCCGCCTAAGAAGAGATGCAAAACGGAACGCTGCGGTTCTTCGGCCGAGCATCCGTGGCGAGGAACCGGAGAGGTCCGGTGCCGGAAGGGCCCGGATGATCTCGTGCACGAACCCGAGGTCAGCTAGGACTGGTAAGGCCGGCCGGATCGAGCTTCGTCTCGTGCCTACCTGTGGTCCGGCCCTCGCTTGCTCCGGCGCTGGGAGTCCCCTTTTGCCCCTTGGCGATCCAGCTTCTGCCGCAGGCCGGAGATTATGAGGTCCAGGCCGTAGTCGAATTTCGCGTCGCGGTCGACCTCCTTGAGCGGCGGCGCGAGCTCGAGTGCCCGTGGCCCGCCTTCGAGCTCCAGGGGGAAGCCCCGTATCTCCGCTAGCGCGTACCCTATCGTGTAGCTGGAGAGTGCCCTGAAGGCGTGGAGCGCCGGCACCACGTCGAGCCCCGCGCCGCGCAAAACCTCGAAGATCCTCAAAGCCTCGCCGGTACCCAGAGGACGCGTGGCGAAAAGCTGAAAAACCTCCGGGTGTGCCCGCGCGATGTTCAGATACGACCGGAACGCCCCCCTAACTTGCTCCTCCCAGCCCGCGGAACTCTCGCCCGGAATCTCCACCCCCTCGATCAGGACCTCCACCATCCCCCCGAGCAGCGCCTCCTTGTTGGGGACGTGGTTGTAGAGCGACATCGCCTCCACCCCGAGCTCCCTCCCGAGCCTGCGCATGCTCAACCCCCGGAGCCCCTCCCGATCCACGAGTTCGACGGCAGCCTCGAGGATTCGACGCCGGCTCAACGGTCGCCGCCCTACCTCACCCATCCGCAACCTCCGAACCCGTTATGCCCGCCGAAAAACACCTTGACAGCTTACACCAACTTCTATAGCCTTACGTTGTAAATATACGGTGTAAGTTAAGAGCTAGAAACAAGATAGAAGAAGGTTAGAGAAGGGTCGGGTAGGTACCCGAACGTAAGCTAGGGACAAGGAGGGTGTCTTGGTGGGGAAGGGGTTGTTGGGGGAGGAGAGGGAGGTCCGGCTCCGTGGGGGACCGTGAGGTACCGGGAGACGGGGGAGGGCGACCCCGTCGTGTTCGTGCACGGGCTGCTGGTTCATGGTGGTCTCTGGCGGGGGGTGGTGCCGCGGTTGTCGGAGGGATTTCGCTGCATCGTGCCGGACTGGCCGCTCGGGTCGCATGGGGTGACGATGGACGCCGGGGCGGACCTTTCTTTCGGGGGGATAACGAGGATGGTGGTGGACTTCCTGGATGCCTTGGGGCTGGAGGAGGTGACTCTGGTAGGCAACGACACGGGCGGTGCGATCTGCCAGTCCGTCGTCGCCTCGTATCCGGAGAGGGTGGAGCGGCTGGTGCTGACGAACTGCGACGCGTTCGATAACTTTTTACCCCCGGTGTTGCGGTACGTGCAGTGGGGCGCTCACGTTCCCGGTTTCGTCTCGGTGATGGGCGCGGTGCTGCGGGTGCGCGCCCTGCGGCGGTTGCCGATCACCTTCGGTTGGCTGACCAAGCGCCCGATCGAGGATCGGGTAGTCGACTCGTACCTGGCACCGGTTACGGGAGATGCCGGGGTGCGGCGCGATCTGCGCAAGTTTCTCCGGGACATTTCCCCGAGGCACACGCTCGCCGTCGCGGAGAAGCTCCCCGGCTTCGAAGGGCCGGTGCTGCTGGCCTGGGCACCCGAGGACAGGCTATTCCCCTTCGAGCACGCCGAGGGTCTGGCGGCGCGGTTTCCCGACGCCACACTGCGGAAGATCCCCGACTCCTGGGCCTTCGTCCCCGAGGATGGGCCGGAGCGGCTCGCGGAAGAAATCGAGGCTTTCCTCCTTTCGAGGACCGGGGGCGAAGGAGCGCCGCGAGACGTGAGGGACGCATCGTGATCTCCCCAATGCCGGGGAAGACGACGGGACCGGGGCTGCTACCCCTGCTCCGCGAAGCCGCCTTGCCCCTGGCCCTGTTCTCCGGGATGGCCCACGGAGGGGCCGCGGTCGTGGTAGGGCTCATGGGTGGTGGGGGTGGTCCCGGGGGGCGCCGGCGGGGTGATGCTGCTGCTCTGGTCGGTGTTCTCCCTGTGGATGTCCCTCGTGGGCTACCGGCGAATGGAGGAGCGTCGTAGCCGGGAGATGGTCTCGGCGCTCGTGGTCTCCGGGATGCCAAGGCTCGCCTCGAAGGTCATAGCGCTGTATCCGGAACCTGTCGAGGACCCGGTTATCACGGAGGTGTTCGAGCTGTACCGGCGGGTTCAGGGAAGCCTGGAGGAGGGGGACTACCGGGACGCCGGGGAGGCCCTTCAGCGGGGCATATCCCTGGCAGACGGGTTACTCGCGGCAGGCGAAGTCTTGGTTCGGGACGAGGTTGACGGAGGAAAAGGGGAAAGATCGTGGAAGTGATGATGGCGCTGTTGCAGGAGGGCGGGAACGTCGAGGGGTTCGAGATCCTCGCGGAGGGCTTGAGGTACGTCGGGGTTGGGATGGCGGCCGGTGCGGCGGTCATCGGGCCGGGGGCCGGGATGGGGTATTTGATCGGACAGACTATCGCTTCGATCCACCGGCAGCCGGAGGCTTACGAGCAGACGAGGACTTTGATGTTCCTCGGGATCGGGCTGGTCGAGGCGTTTGCCCTCTACGGCATCGTTTTCGCCCTGCTCCTCGCTTTCGTGCTCGGATAGGGGAATCGGAGAGGGGGCCGCCCACGCGGTCCCCTCTCCCGTGGCTCGGCTTGTTTCGGTTAGTCCTTGACGCCCGGTTGGGGACCTTCGGGGTCGGCCCCTTCGCGGACCATGGCCGCGGCCTGGCCCTGCGGGTAGACGAGGCCGTTCGCCGGGTTGGTCCACACGGTCTCGCCGTCTTCGCGCTCCCGGGGCTCCCAGCCCTCGGATATGAGCATCTTATGTTCTTCGTTTATGTTCTCCATCGCGCCTCCTCTACTCACTTTTGCGGGTGGCACGAGTCTTTTCTTCTGTCTCCTCGACGGTTGTCGCGACCTGTTCGGAAGACTTCTTCTTCAGGTTCTTACGACGCCGGCGAAGTACATAGAAGAGGAGGGTGAGAACGACGAGGGCGACCAGGCCGTAGCCGATGTCCTGGGCGACGGCGAGAAGCTCATTCCAGTACTGGCCGAAGACGTAGCCGACCATCGTGTAGGCGATCGACCAGAAGGTAACCGCCGCGAGGTTGTAAGGGAGAAAATGGGTGTACTTCATTCGGCTGACCCCGGCGAAGAGGGGGGTCATGCTGCGTAGGCCGGGGCCGAACCGCCCGACGAAGACAGTCTTTCCGCCGTGTTCGTCGAAGTAGCGCTCGACCTTGCCGAGGCTTTTGGCGTCGAGCAGAAACGAGAGGAGGCGAACCTTCAGGATGCGGGTGATGAGCGGGCGACCCCCGTAGCGTCCGATCCAGTAGATCGCGTGGTCCGAGCAGAGGGCGCCGAGAAAGCCCGAGAGCATTACTAGCGGCAGGGCCGCCCGGCCGGAATTGGCGAAAAATCCGCCGGCGAAGAGCACTATGTCGCCGGAGGCCGGGAGGCCGAAGTTGTCCAGCGCCGCGCCCACGAACACGACAAGGTAACCGTGGGTGATAAGAAGAGACATGACAAAGTCGAGCAAGCCCTGGGGCGAGTCCGGAACGGAGCGAATGAAGTCCAGGATCCCGTCCATAGAAAGGTGCGTTATACCACGCCACACCGGGGCGAAACCGTGGCAGGGAGGGGCCGAACTGCCACACGACCTCCAAAACCGACCCGGAGCATTCCCGAAGAAGGCGTGCTCTAGGAGGAGCTCCAGGCCGCGCCGGCGGGGAACTCGAACTCGTCGAGGGACTCGGGATACATCGTGATGCTGTAGCCGGGCCTGGAGGGCGGCACGTAGCGGCCGTTCTTCATGACCACGGGGTCCAGGAAGTGCTCGTGCAGGTGGTCGACGTACTCCAGGACGCGGTTCTCCAGGGAGGCGCCCACGCTGACGTAGTCGAAGATGGAGAGGTGCTGCACGTACTCGCAGAGGCCCACGCCGCCGGCGTGCGGACAGACCGGGACGCCGAACTTCGCGGCCATAAGGAGGACGGCTATAACCTCGTTGACCCCGCCGAGGCGGCAGGAGTCGATCTGACAGAAGCTGATGGCGTCTGCCTGGAGGAGCTGCTTGAAGACGACGCGGTTCTGGCAATGCTCACCGGTCGCGACGCCGATCGGGGCGACTTCTCGCGCGATGCGGGCGTGGCCGAGGACGTCGTCGGGGCTCGTGGGCTCCTCGATCCACCACGGGTCGAACTCCTTTAACCGTTGGGTGTGGGCGATGGCTTCGTCCACGTCCCAGACCTGGTTGGCGTCCATCATCAGCTTGCGCTCCGGCCCGATCTCCTCCCGGATGATTGCCGCTCGGCGCACGTCGTCGTCGAGGTCCTTACCCACCTTGATCTTGAGGTGAGACCAGCCCTCCGAGATCGCCTCGCGGCACAACCGCCTCAGCTTCTCGTCGCCGTAGCCCAGCCAGCCCGCCGAGGTCGTGTACGCCGGGAACCCTTCTTCGAGCATCTCGGCCTCGCGGGCGGCCTTCGTCCCCTCGTTTTCGCGCAGGAGATATAGCGCTTCCTCCGGGGTGATGGCGTCCGTTATGTAGCTGAAGTCCACGCACCGGACGATCTCCTCGGGGCTCATGTCCACGAGGAGCTTCCAGAGCGGTTTGCCCTCGGCCTTGGCGTAGAGGTCCCACACGGCGTTGACGACGGCGGCGGTTGCGAGGTGGATGACGCCCTTTTCCGGTCCGACCCAACGGAGCTGGCTATCCCCCGTGATGTGTCGCCAGAAAGCACCCATGTCTTCGGTAAAGGACTCCAGGGTCTCCCCGACTACGAGGGGTTTCAGGGCTTCCACTGCCGCGACGCAGAGTTCGTTGCCGCGCCCGATGGTGAAGGTCATCCCGTGGCCCTCCAGGTCGGGCGCATCGGTTCGGAGGGTCACGTAGGCGGCCGAGTAGTCCGGGTCGGGGTTCATGGCGTCCGAGCCGTCCAGGTCCTTCGAGGTCGGGAAGCGGATGTCCCGGGCGACGACGTCCGTGATCTTTACGGGCACAGCGTTCTCCTCCGTTGTGGACGGCCTAGCGGGCGGTCACGCCGCCGTCGACGATCATTGCAGCCCCGACGACCGACGCCGCCTCATCGGAGGCGAGGTAGGCGGCCATCGCCGCGATCTCCTGGGGGCTGACGAGCCGGCCGTGCGGCTGGCGGGCCTTCATGCGGGCTCGTGCCTCCTCCGGGTCGTCGTAGCCGGCGGTGATCCTGGCCACCCACGGCGTGTCGACGGTGCCGGGGCAGATGCAGTTGACCCTAACGCCTTCCTCTATGTGGTCGATGGCCGAGGCGCGGGTGAGGGAGAGGATCGCGCCCTTCGCCGCACTATAAACGGCCCGGTCGGGGAGGCCGACGAGGGCCGCGATGGACGACATGTTCGTCACGGAGCCGCCACCGGAGTCGCGTATCGCGGGGATCGCGAACTTCATCCCGAGGACCGTCCCCTTCACGCACACGTCCATCACCCGCTCGTAGTCCTCGACGGCGGTCTCCGGCGCCGTCGCCGCGACCCCGACGCCTGCATTGTTGACCATCATGTCTAAGCCGCCCCACTCGGAGACGGTTCTCCGAACGAGCTCCTCGACCTGCCCCTCGGCCGTCACATCAACCTCGTGAGAGAGGTGACCGTCGCCTGCGAGCCCCTCGGCTACCCTCCGAGCGGCCTCCGCGTCCACGTCGGCGACGACGACACGCGCGCCTTCTTCGGCGAACCGCGTGGCGATTGCCTCCCCGATGCCGGACCCGCCGCCGGTGACGATGGCACACCTACCTTCGAGGCGCCTCACGAAGCCTCTCCCCTGAACCAGATCATGCCCGGCCTCCTCCTGTTGTTCGCCTTACCCCTCCTTAATTCTCTCACAACTTTTTCGGTATCTCGTGTGAAGCTGTGGCCTCGTGGTCTCGAGACGACCGTTCTGGCGGAGCTCTCTTACCTGGTGCGGAGGAGGCCCTATCTCGCCGGAAAGTTATGCGGTTGTTCTCCCGGAGAATCACCCCAGCGAGCCGTCCTCAGCCCTCGACAGTCCTCCCCAGAGCCTCCAGGTTTCGCGCGGTCAGGGGTGGCTAGAGTTGCCTGGGAACGCCTATTTCGAGCCTCGTGCGTAAGCGTGGAGCCGCCGGGGGTCTTCGGTAAGGACGTCTTGGATGACTCGGGCGGATGCCTTCGGGACCAGATGCTCCCATTCGAGGCCGGCTTGGAGGAGGCCGCGTACCTCCGAGCCGGAGATGCCCTTCTCCTTGCCCCGGTCGAGGACCTCCACGGTGAAGCCTTGCGCCCTCAGGCGCCGCGCCTTCTCCTCCTCCCACCCGGAGTAGACGCGGACGAAGTGAACGGCATGCTCGGGGACGTAGAATCGGCATAGACCGGGGTCCTGGATCGGGAAGGGGACCACGAGGAAGTCCCGCGCCTCGAACCCCTCGTCTAGCAAGGAGCCCTCGACCATCAGCGCCCGCTCGACGTAGGTGAAGGGGTTGGAGCCCGCGGCATGACGGTGCTCACTCCACGCCTCGTGTTTCACCCAGGTCGGGTCCGGGTTGGTGATGCCGACGACGAGACGCCGGCACCGCTCTCTCGCTCGTAGCGCGTACTCCAGGTGCTCCGTATGGAACGGCTGGAAGCGCCCGTGTACGCAGCCCCACTCGTACCGGTGACGTTCGCCGTTCACCATCGCTCTCCTTGTGTTCCGTGTTCATCGTCGGGTGTTCGGGGAGGACGCTCCGGCCCCTCGGGAAGGGCGTCGGCTTCCTCGTAGGACCACGGCTCGCCGGAGCCGGGGATGCCGAGCGGCGTGAAGGGCTTTGGCCTCGCGCCCAGGAAGTGCGCGGCTTCGGCCTGGCAGAGCAGGTACGGTAGCAGGTCCCCGGAGCCGACCTGGCCTAGAATGCCCCCGGTGGCCGCACGCTCTCCGAAAGACTCCATGCTGTCTACGCGGACGTGCGGCCCGCGTACCAGCATGGGTACGGAGTCACCCCAGTGGATCGTCCGTCCGCCGACCGGGGTGCAGTGGTCCGAGGTCACGCAGAGCACCAGACGATCCGGAGAGACCTCCGCCACGCAAGACAGCGCCCGGTCCAACTCCTCGATCACCTCCACCTTACGGTTTACCTCCCCGGCGTGTGATGCTTCGTCGGCGGCCTTGGAGTGGACGTGCGCGAACCCGACCTCCCCCGAAGAGAGCAGGCCGAGAGCTTTACTTAGTCCCTCTAGAAGGTCTCCCGCGGGGTCTTCGAGGCTGGCTTCCGCGGACACGCCCACGGGCACGAAGCGCATGCTCAGGGCACGCGCCATGCCGCGCAGCATACGACCCGAGGCGAAGATCACGCCCGGCAAGCCGGTTAACTCCCCGAAGGGGAGCAGGGGCTCGTACGTCCCGGCCCACTTGCTCACGACCAGCCGGCGGAAGCCGTCCCCCCCGTCGCCTGCTACGTCCTCCCTTCCTCTCATGGAGTCCGTCGCCTCCGAGAGGAACCTGTTCAGCGCCTCCGCGGTTAGCGCGGCGCCCTTGGGCCTTGTCGCTCCAAGGACGGGTTGCGGCCTCAATACCGGTAGCCCCGTAAAGAAGAACGGGTCCGAGTCTGTGACCTCGCCGCAGGGTGCCCCGGCGGTTCCGCTCCCGCGCACCCGCAGGATCGCCTCTCCCCGTTCGAGCGGATCTAGGGGGAAGACCTCGAAACGGTAGCCGGAAGGCCCGTCCTCCCAGCCGTCGAGGGCGGTGTACCCCCTCGAGAGGTCGCCGAACTTCTCGCCGTAGCGTCCTGTCACGCGGTAGCTGCCGTCCGGCTCCCGACAAACCTCGCGCAGAGCCAGAAAGGCGAAGACGTCGCCGGCTTCGCACGGAACATCCGCCCCGAGGGCTTCGAGGCATGCCCGGCCCGGGAAGGGTTGTCCTTCGTAGCCGAAGAAACGGAAGTGGACGAGCTCGGTGCTCGGCACTCTCCCCGGTCCCAGGGGGTAGAAGAAGCCGCTCTCGCCCTCGCGGGCGAGCCGGTCCATGGTGGGGGTGCTCGCCGCTTCGAGAGGGGTGCGGCCGTCGAGTTCCTCGTAGGGCCGGTCGGCCATCCCGTCGAGGACGACGAGCAGGATCGGCAGGGGGCCGCTCTCTCCGGTCATCCGGCTGGTTTAACCCTTGCCCAGCAGCCCAAGCGAGCGGGCGATCTCGCGTCGCTGTATCTCCGCCGTCCCGCCTGGTATCCGCAGGTTCCTCGCCACCCGGTAGATGTGCTCGAGGCCCGTGGACTTCAGGAGCCCGAGCCCCCCGAACACCTGTACCGCCACGTCGGCGGCCTCCAGCAGGCACTCCTCGGCCGTCAGCTTGATGGCGGCGAAGTTCGCGCGGGTTTCGGCGTCGGGGTTCTCCCAGGGGCCTGCGGCGTCTATCTCCTCGAGCAGCCGGTCGCATGCCGCGCGCGTCGCCCACGTCTTGCGGTACGCCTCGCTGATCCCGAGCGCGACCTGCTCGAAGGAGCCTATGGGCCTGCCGAACGCCTCACGCTCCTGCGCGTACTGGAGCGCCCTGTCCAGGCAGTAGCGGGAGAGCCCCACGCACATGCCCGCGCGCCGCGCCTTTGTCCAGTTGACCCATCGCATCGGCACCGTAAACTTTTTCCGCGGTTCCCCGAGCACCATGTCGACTGGAATGTGGCAGTCCTCGAAGGTGAGGGAGGCGGTTTGACCGTCGTCCATGATGGTCTGCTGGATCGGGCCGCGGGAGAAGCCCCGCGCGTCCTCTGGCACCAGAAAAACACCGTACTCGCCGTCCTCGGTGCGGGCCACGACCTGCGCGACCTCGGCGAAGGGGGCGTTGGTGATGAGGTGCTTGTGCCCGGTTAGGACCCAGTCGCCTCCGGAGCGCCTCGCGACGGTACTCATGCTAGTAGCGTCGGAGCCGGCCTCCGGTTCGGTCTGGGCGAAGGCGGTCGTTATCTCCGCTCGCATCAACGGCCCGACGAACTCCCGGGCGGCTCTCTCCGTTGCCTCCTCGACCATCGGGCTCGGGCCGTCGGTCCAGCCGAGCATCCACTGCTGGCCCCCAAAGCCTCTCAGGAACACCTCTTCGTGCAGGTACATGCACGCGCGCAGGGACGAGCCGCGACCGCCCATGGCCTCCGAGACGAAGGGGGCGTAGAGGCCGGCCTCCGCCCCCAACCGGTGTACGCGACGCTTGATCCCACGCACGTGCTCGGCGAGCGAGCCGTCCGGGTCGAGGCCCGGCTCCCGCCCGGAGTCGCGCTCGTGCTGTGCGGTGGCGTCCGCGACGGGCCCGTCGAGCAGGGGGCGCGCCTCGTCTACTAGTCTTGTCGCTTCCGCCGTGGGTACGTCGAACTTCACCGATGGTCTCCTTTGCGTCTCCGGCTCCCGGGGCACGAGCAGCTCTTCATCCGCTCCCAATCCTACCGCTGCGCCGGTAAGACACGCCCGCCGACCGGATTTGTTCCCGGGCGATCACGCCCCCAGGAGGAGGGTAGACCAGAAACCGACAGTTCGCCAAAGACGCAAGATCCGCGACGGACGACGCGAGGATCCCGCGAGAAGTAATCAGTCGTGGTGGGCATCTACTCGGTCCGGCTCGAACGCCCAGGAGGTGAGCCTTAGAACAGGTTACCGAGCAGTACGCCGGCGCAGTACAAGAGTCCGAACAGGGCGTGCAGGCCCGCCGTCCCCTTGACGATGGGGTCCAATAACCTTGGGATGTGCGTGGCTGCGATGCCGCGCCACAAGCGAGGGAGCAGGGGGAGGCTCAGGACGACGAGCCCAGCTCCCAGAGGCACGATCCCGAGAGCGATCAAGGCCGCGACCGAGGCGTAGGTCTCGAGCAGCAGCAGCCGGTAGACGAATATGCCGCCCCCGCGCCCCAACCGTATGGGCAGCGTACGCCGGCCGCCCTGGCGGTCTGACTCCATGTCCCGGATGTTGTTGGCAAGCAGGATCGCCGCCACGGGCCCGCCTATCGGGAGGGCGGCCAGGAGGACGCGCGGCGGGAGGTCGGCGGTTTGAACCGCGTAGGCGATGGCCACGATGAGGACGCCCATGAACAGGAACACGGCGACCTCGCTTGCCGCCGTGTAGGCGATGGGCCGCGGTCCCGCCGAGTAGAGGTAGCCGCCCAGCGCCGAGAGCAGCCCGAGTGCGAGAATCTTCCAACCCCCAACAAAAACGAGGTAGAACCCAAGCACGGCCGCCGCCGTGTAGCAGAACAGCGCTCCCAGAAGGACGGCACGCGCGTGTAACCTGCCCTGCACGATAGACCCGGCGATCCCGACCGACGCGGCCGTGTCGAGACCACGCTTCTCGTCGTAAAACTCGTTGAACATGTTCGTCGCGGCCTGTATGAGCAAGCTCGCAAGGAGCATGGCGAGGAAGGGCCCCCAGGCGAACGCCCCATCGGAAAACGCAAGGGTCGTCCCGAAGAGTACCGGGACGGCCGCCGCGGTCAAGCTGAACGGACGGGCCAACCAGAACCACTCGTTCAAGGTCGAACGCCCGAGATATGCAAAGTTCATACGTTCTCCATTACCCGGATATTGTAGAAGCTTCGGGAGACCGAGGGTATCGAAGCTTCCACAATCCATGTGCTCTCCCCGTCAGGAGACCCCCACCCGATGCCTCGACCGCCGTGTGAACGTCTGCGCTCCGGGCGCGGACGTCTGTCTCCACTTGCGGCGGCATCGAGATAGAGCTACGTGTGCGGCGGGCGTAAGAGTCCGTTGCTTGTTTTGCGGGTCGAGTTCGGGAGCGGCTCGTGCCCGATCGGGCGGAATAGTCGACGTTCAGGGGCAAGAAGTCACACCAGGACGTTAAAGCGTTTGCCAGGAGGAAGCGGGGTGGAGAGGTTTTAGCTGGCCCGGGGTGGGTACGACGCTTCTATCGTAAAACTCTATAGAAAAGGAATCTTCATGTCGGAGCAGGGCCAGCAGACTGGTGTAAAAGACAAGAATTACAACTTGATCGCGGTACTCTATCAATCGTCCGAGAACGTGCTGAGCGTGCAGAGCTACGTCGAGGATGCCCAGCGCGACGGAGACCAAGAGGCCGCCTCCTTCTTCCAGGAGATCGTCTCGAACAACCAGAAGGCGGTGCAGCAGGCCAAGCAGATGCTCGCTCAGCGCCTTCAGAACGAGGAGTAACTTACTCGCTTAAGAGCAGTGCGGGAACGAGGAGCGGGGCAAATCGTGAGCAGTAAACACGATCTGCCCCGCTCCTCGTCTTTTTTAAGTTGTCTAATCCGCTACCGAACTCGCGGCAACGCAACTTCTCCGGGCGGCCACAACGTTGGCGGCTCTCGTGGCAGGTCTGCTTCCCATGCCGGTGCTCCGGATCGAGAAACCGGGCTTTTGGGGACGTTGACGGGGAAGGGTTCGGCCAGTATGCTGGCACGAGATAGGGTGAAGGTGATCCAGGAAGCCGGTGAGAGTCCGGCGCGGTCCCGCCACTGTAACCGGGGAGCGAACCCGAGAAGTCGAGCCACTGTCTGGGCCGGGAGGCCCTGAGAGACAGGAAGGCCGGGGGAGCATAGATCCGGGAGTCAGGAGACTGATCCTTCGCCCGTAAACCCGGATGGGGCGCGGACCCCTCAAGGAGGCAACGTGGAGAAAAGGCTCGAAAGAATCTGCCTGCGGGATGTACCCCTGTGGAGTTGGTTGACGGCGGCGCTTTTCCTGGCGGCGCTTTTTCTGCTTCTATCGGCCAGTGGAGAGCTCCTCGTCCCCCTGCTCGGGCAGGCGGCGATGGCCACCGATTACGTGCACGAGCTCGCCCACGACGGGCGGCACCTGCTCTCCGTTCCCTGCCACTAGATAGCGCCTCATGATATCGGTGTACCTGCGCCGTGGCATGGCCGCGGGCCTGCTCGCGGGCCTGCTCGCTGGCCTCTTCGCCTTCTTCGTTGGCGAGCCCTACGTGGACGGTGCGATCCGGCTGGAGGAGGCGGCCGGTGGCGGGGGAGAAGAAGTTTTCGGCAGGGCTACTCAGAAAGCGGGGCTCTTCCTCGCTACCGGGCTCTTCGGGGTGACGGTCGGGGGTATCTTTGGTCTTGTCTATGCGTACTTCCGTGGGCGACTCGCTTCGGAGAGAGATTGGTACAGGAGTCTCTCGCTCGCTGGAGCCCTCTTCACGGGGGTGTTCCTCATCCCTTTCGCGAAGTATCCGGCGAACCCCCCGACGGTGGGTGACCCGGCGACGATCGGGGAACGGACCGTTTCCTACTTCGCGCTGGTTGCCCTCAGCGTGCTGGTGATCCTCGCGGCCTGGGTTGCGGCCCGGTGGCTCAGGGGGCGCGGGTTCGGCGCTCCGGCGCGCCAGACGGCCGTCGGACTCGGAGTGTTGACGGCGGTGACGGTGCTCTTTGCGCTGCTACCTTCCGCCCCGGATCCGGGGGGCTTCCCTTCCGGCATGTTATGGGGGTTCCGGCTTTCTTCGCTCGGAACCCAGGCAGTCTTCTGGGCGGGGCTTGGGGCTGTCTTCGGCATCCTCTGCGAGCGGGCGAACCGCAAACGGGCCTTTTGAGACTCGAGGTGGGCTCGTGAGGGGGGCGCTGCTCGTCGCCGGCACGCACTCGGACGCCGGCAAGAGCGTCGTCGTAGCCGGAATATGCCGCTGGCTCGTGCGGGAGGGGGTGAAGGTTGCCCCGTTCAAGGCCCAGAACATGGCCTTGAACAGCTACGTTACCGGGGAGGGGGCGGAGATCGGACGGGCCCAGGCCGCCCAGGCCGCCGCGGCCCGGATCGAGCCGGAGGCCGCTATGAACCCGGTCCTCCTGAAGCCCTCGGCCGAGCGCGAGACGCAGGTGATCGTGTTGGGCAAGCCCTACGCCACGGCCACCGCTAGAAGCTACGGGGCGATGAAGGAGGAGCTGCTGCCCCTAGTTCTAGACTCCCTCGCAGACCTCAGGCGGCGGTTCGACGTGGTCGTCTGCGAGGGGGCGGGGAGCCCGGCGGAGATCAACCTGAGGGCGAACGACATCGCGAACATGGGCCTCGCCCGCGCCGCGAACCTACCGGTCGTCGTAGTGGGGGACATCGACCGGGGCGGGCTCTTCGCCTCCCTCTACGGGACGCTCGCGCTCCTCTCGCCGGAGGACCAGGCGCTTATAGGAGGATTTCTCGTGAACAAGTTCCGGGGGGACCCCGCGGTCCTGGAGCCGGGTCTCCGGCAGATGGGCGGGATGACCGGACGACCTTTCTTCGGGACGTTGCCGCACGCGAGGGGCCTGAGCCTCCTGGACGGGGAGGACTCCCTCGCCCTGGACGTCCCGCGCTCCGTCAAGCCTCCCCTGGGCAGAGACGTCCTGCGCATTGCGGTGGTGCGCCTCGGCAGGATCAGCAACTTCACCGACCTCGACCCCCTCTCCCACGAGCCGGGTGTGGCGGTGCGGTTCACGGAGTCCCCCGAGGAGGTGCTCGAAGCCGACCTCGCCGTACTCCCCGGTACCAAGGCGACGGTCGACGACCTCGCGGCGCTCCGCGCCTCCGGCCTGGACCGGGCGATCCTGGAGAGGTCGGAGCGGGGGCTACCGACCCTCGGCATCTGCGGCGGCTATCAGATGATGGGCGGGCGTATAGCGGACGGCGTCGAGAGCCGGAAGGGCGAGGTCCCCGGCCTCGGCCTCCTGCCGGTCGAGACGGTCTTCGGGGAGGAGAAGGTCCTCGGGCGTCCCGGTGGCCAGGCGATCCTCTTCGGGGAGGCGCCCGTCGCCGGGTACGAGATCCGCCACGGCCGCGTGGCCCGGTCGGGGGGCGAGCCTTTCTTGCGGACGGACGGCGCGGACGAAGGTTGCGTGGCTGGTGAGACCTTCGGTACCTCCTGGCACGGCGTCTTCGAGTCGGACGCCTTTCGCCGGGCTTTCCTGCACCGCGTCGCGGAGGTGCGCGGCCTCGACTGGTCCTCCGGAGATGAGCCGTTCGCCGTCGCGAGAGAGGCGCAAATGGACCGGCTCGGGGACCTCGTCGCCGAGAACGTGGACCGCGATGCGTTGCTCCGCCTCGTGGAGGACGGGGCACCGGTCGGGCTGCCGCTCGTCCCGCCGGGGGGAGCCGGGGCACTGGAGGCCCTGGTGGGCCGGGAGCTGAGGGCGTGAGGGTGGCCGGCAAGGACGAGGAGCGCGACGCATTGATCGACCGGATGCTCGGCGCCAGGACCGTGCGGGACGCGGAGGCCGCGAATGCCTCGGCGGATGCGTGGCTGAAGAAGAACCCCGGCGACCTACGCATCATCGCGGCTCAGGAGAGACTCGACGAGAAGGATGCCAGGATGCGTGACCCCGAGCGTGGCGGGGGTCAAACAACACTGGCGGTATACGTATGTGCATTCTCGGGCGCAGCCCTGACGATGTTTGCCCTGACCGGCAGGCTCTACGCGGCAGGGCTCGCGGGCTTGCTCGTGGTTTTCGGTCTCCCCTGGGATGGTGTGGGAGAGGCCATCGTCGAATGGCGCCGTGGTCCCGGGCTTTCGGGGCACGAGAACGGAGAAAGGTAAAGTTTTGCTGCTCTTTCTGACAACGGCGGACACCGAGATCCTGGCCGCGGCGAAAGCTTCCGAGGCTCTGCCCGAAGGCTTCCCCGAGGTCCGGTGCGCCAACCCCGTAAACTTCGCCGATTCGTGCGCTTTTCTGGATGAAGCGCTGCCCCGGACGCGCGCCGTGGTCCTGCGCCTCCTCGGCGGCAAGCGTGCCTGGCCCGAGGGGGTCGAGGAACTTCGGCGCCGCTGCGACGGTCTGGGTATTCCCCTGCTCGCGTTCGGCGGGGAGGCGGAGCCGGACGCGGAGCTCACCGCGCTCTCGACCGCCCCCTCGGGGACGGTCGCCGAGGCGTTCGAGTACCTGAGGCACGGGGGTGTAGGGAACACGGAGAACCTGCTTCGCTTCGTCGCCGACACGCTCCTCGTGGAGGGCTACGGTTTCGAGCCCTCGAAGGCCTTGCCGGACGTGGGCATCTACCATTCCGGGCTGCCCGACGGCGCCTCCGTGGAGGACCTTGTGTCGACCCACGACGGGGGGCGTCCGACGATCGGCATCGTCTTCTATCGTGCCCATTGGATGAGCGGTAACACGGCGTTCGTGGACGACCTCGTGGGAGCGCTGGACGAGGCGGGGGCGAACGCGTTGCCCGTGTACTGTTATTCGCTCCGGGCCGCGGCGGACGGTGGGGTGCCGGCGCTGGAGATGCTGAAGGGGAAGATCGACTGCCTCGTAACGACCGTGCTCGCGGGCGGGGGATCCAACGCCTCCGACGCCGTGAAAGCGGGCTCGCCGGAAGGCTGGTTGGAGTGGGAGGTACCCGCGCTCGAATCTTTAGGGGTGCCGGTGGTGCAGGGCATTTGCACGACTTCTTCCCGCGAGGCGTGGCTAGCTTCGGACGCGGGTCTCTCGCCGCTCGATACCGCCTGGCAGGTCGCCATCCCCGAGTTCGACGGCCGCATCATCGGCGTCCCGTTCTCCTTCAAGGAGCGCCTCGGCGAGGGCTCGCCGGTCGGTGCCCCGCTGACGTTCTACAGGACCGATCCCGGCCGTGTCGCACGCCTCGCCGGTCTCGCCACCCGGTTCGCGCACCTCGGCAAGACCCCGAACGGGGAGAAAAAGGTCGCCATTCTTCTCTCCAACTATCCGACCAAGCACTCCCGCGTCGGGAACGCCGTCGGGCTCGACACCCCCGCGAGCGCCATAGGGCTCCTCACCGCGATGCGGGAGGCGGGCTACGGCGTGGACGGCGTCCCCGATGATGGGGACGAACTCATACACTCGCTTATCGCCGCAGGTGGGCACGACCTCGAGTTTCTCACCGAGGAGCAACTGCGGGGCTCCGTCGGGCGCCTGGACACGCGGCGCTATGCGGAGTGGTTCGCGCGGCTGCCCCAGGGATTGCGGGCCGAGGTCGAGGAGCACTGGGGGCCGCCGCCGGGCGAGCTTTACGTGGACGGGGACGAGTTCGTCGTCGCGGGCTTGAGGTTCGGGGACGTGTTCGTGGGGATACAGGCGCCTCGCGGGTTCGGGGAGAACCCGATCGCGATCTACCACGACCCCGACCTGCCGCCGACCCACCACTACCTCGCCGCCTACTGGTGGGTCATAGAAGAGTTCGGGGCGGACGCCGTCGTACACCTCGGAAAGCACGGGACCCTGGAGTGGCTCCCGGGCAAGTCCCTGGGCCTCTCGGACTCGTGCGCCCCGGATGCGGCCCTGCGAGACGTTCCGCTCTTTTATCCGTTCGTCGTCAACGATCCCGGCGAGGGGACGCAGGCCAAGCGCCGGGCGCACGCGACGGTGGTCGATCATCTCATCCCGCCGATGACCCGGGCCGATACCTACGACGACCTTGCGAAGCTCGAGCAGCTCCTCGACGAGTACTACCAGGTCGAGACGCTCGACCCATCGAAGCTGCCGGCGATACGCGTCAGAATCTGGGAGGTCCTGCGCGACGCCGAACTCCACCGCGACCTCGGCGTCGAGGAGCAGCCCGAGGAGTTCGGCGACTTCCTGGTCCACGTCGACGGATACCTCTGCGAGATAAAAGATCTCCCCATCAGGGGCGGCCTGCACGTCCTCGGCCAGACCCCCGAGGGCGAGCCTCTACGCCACCTCGTCGCGTCGATCCTGCGCCTCGGGGCGGGCGAGACCCCGGGCCTGAGAAGGGCCGTCGGAGCCGCCTACGGCCTCGACGAGCGCTCCCTCGCCGAGAACGGGGGGACCCGCGCCGAAGCCCCCGCGGCGCTCTCCGCCCGCTTCCCCGGGATCGTGGCTACAGCCTCCGATCTTCTCGACCGGTTGGAGGAGGCGTCGCAGGCTCTGCTTCTCGCGCTGGAGGAGCGCGGCTGGGACGTTGGGGAGGCCGATGCCGTCTGCGAGGAGGTTCTGGGCGTCGCCGACGAGGGCGTCGTGCGTTCGCTGCGGTTCGCCGCCGGCGAGGTAGTTCCGCGTCTCGCGCGGACGCCGGATGAGATGAAGAACTTGCTTTCGGGGCTTTCGGGCGGGTATGTGCCCGCCGGTCCGTCCGGTTCTCCGACGCGGGGGCTCGTGAACGTGCTCCCCACGGGGCGGAATTTCTACTCCGTCGACCCGAAGGCGTTGCCCAGTGCCCTCTCGTGGGAGGTGGGGCAGGGGCTCGCGGACGACTTGCTCCGGCGCCACATGGAAGAAGAGGGCCGGCATCCGGAGACGGTCGGGATAGTGGTGTGGGGGACGGCGGCGATGCGCACCCAGGGGGACGATATCGCGGAGATCCTCGCGCTCATGGGCGTACGGCCGACCTGGAACGAGGAGTCGCGGAGGGTGACGGGGCTCGAAGTCATCCCTCTCGAGGAGCTCGGGCGGCCCAGGATCGACGTTACGGTAAGGATAAGCGGCTTCTTCAGGGATGCTTTCCCGAACCTGATCTCCCTCATGGACGAGGCCGTGCGCACCGTCGCCGCCCTCGACGAGCCCGACGAGATGAACTTTGTCAGAAAGCACGCCCGCGGGGAGAAGGCCGAAGGCGCCGACGAGCGCCGCTCCACGACCCGCATCTTCGGCTCCAAGCCCGGTGCCTACGGGGCGGGCCTCTTGCCGCTGATGGACGCGCGCAACTGGCGCGACGACGAGGACCTCGCGGAGGTCTACGCCGTCTGGGGCGGCTACGCCTACGGGAAGGGCCTCGACGGGGTGGAGGCGCGGGAGGCGTTGCATTCGAACCTCCGGCGCACCGAGATCGCCGTCAAGAACATAGACAACCGCGAGCACGACCTCTTCGACTCCGACGACTACTTCCAGTACCACGGCGGAATGATCGCCGCCGTCCGCGCCCTCACCGGCCGCGACCCCAAAGCCTACATAGGCGACTCCGCCGATCCGTCCCGCGTAAAGACCCGCGACCTCTCCGAGGAGGCCCGCCGCGTCTTTCGCAGCCGGGTGGCGAACCCGAAGTGGATCGGCGCCATGCAGAAGCACGGCTACAAGGGCGCCTTCGAGCTCTCCGCCACCGTCGACTACCTCTTCGGCTACGACGCCACCGCGAACGTCGTCGAAGACTGGATGTACGGGGACGTCACCAGAAAGTACGTCCTCGACGAGACCGTCCGCGAGTTCATGCAGCAGTCCAACCCCTGGGCGTTGCGCGCCATAAGCGAGCGTCTCCTCGAGGCCGCCGACCGCGGCATGTGGGCGGAGCCGGAGCCCGAGGACCTCGAAGGTCTCAAGCAGGTCTACCTGGAGGCCGAGGGGATGTTGGAGGATCGAGCATGAGGACGTTCGGCAGATGGCTCTTGGAGAGGCCGGTACGCCTCCTCGAACTGTGCAGCGCGATCGTCTTGCTGAGCGCCGCCGTGTTCTTGTCGGACACCTTCGGTACGTCGGTGTTCACGTACGGGCTGGCAACCCTGCTGCTTATCCTGCTGCTCAAAGCGTTTCTCGACGGGGATCGGCTCCATTGATGGCGAGCCAACTCTTCGGTGTATGCGTACGCCTGATGGCTATCCGTATGGGCAAGCGATCGGAAGCTGAGGAAATATTGGGGGACCAGGCTTGAGAGGCGTGGAGTTTCGTATACGCGAGCATCCTCTCGCGGCTCTTTGCTTGTCCGTCTCGTTGCTCGTTCTGGCCAACATAGCGAGAGAAGCTATCGACGGTATCGGGGGCGGTATTCTCTGGGTCATATTGTTCGTCCCGTCCGTGATGATCGGCGCAGTGCTGTTGCGAGTTTTCTGGGAGAGAAGGAGGAGCAGCAGATGACGGCGCCTTACCCCTTCTCCGCCATCGTCGGCCAGGAAGACCTGAAGCTCGGGCTGTTGATAAACGCCGTCTCGCCCGAGGTAGGCGGTGTCCTCGTTCGCGGAGAGAAGGGGACTGCCAAGTCCACGGCGGTCCGGGCGCTCGCCAAGCTCCTGCCCCCGATCCGGGTCGTCGCCGAATGCCCGTACTCCTGCGACCCGGAGGCGCCTAACCCTGAGTGCCCGGCGGGACCTCATCTCGAAGGCGCGCCAGCCGAGGAGCGGCCGGTCAGGCTCGTGGAGCTGCCGGTGGGGGCGAGTACAGACAGGCTGGCGGGGACGCTGGATCTCGAGAAGGCGCTTCTGGAGGGGAAGAAGGCGTTCGAGCCCGGCATCCTCGCGGCGGCCCACCGGGGCATCCTTTACGTCGACGAGGTCAACTTGCTCTCCGACCACCTCGTGGACCTTCTCCTGGACGTGGCGGCGATGGGGACGAACCACGTCGAGCGGGAGGGGGTGAGC
>JADDPY010000205.1 GCA_016781635.1 Rubrobacter sp. | reverse complement strand
GCTGCTGGTGCAATTTTCGCCGGCGGCTGATCCGTCCGCCCGTAGCTTGGTGGCCGGGTCCGTTGGCGGCAGTGTCCAAGACGAGCATTTCACTCCTGCCATGCAAGCTGCTGGGCATGGCCCCCTCGCGCGCGTGACGGTCGGTAACGGCCTCAGTCTCGAACAGGCCATCGATATCCTCAGCCGGCGCCCCGACGTCGAGTTCGCCGAACCAAACTGGCTCGTGTCGGCTGACCAGACCAGCAACGACCCGATGCTCACAGATGGGTCGTTGTGGGGCATGGGCAGCGATGCCGACACGCTCCCGAGCGTCTATGGCAGCCAAGCCAGCGAAGCCTGGGCGCGGGGCTATATTGGCTCCAGCAAGGTCGCAGTCGGCGTGATCGACAGCGGCTTCGACTACCGGCACCCCGACCTCTATCTGAACATTGGGATCAACCAGGGCGAAATTCCGGCCTCAATTCGGAAGGCTCTCGTCGATATCGACGGCGATGCCGTGATCACGTTCCGAGACTTGAACAGCACAATCAACATCAACGCCGGCTTGGTCAAGGATCGCAACGGCAACTCCTACATCGACGCGGGCGACCTGCTCGCCGACAGGAGCTGGGCTGACCGCAAAGATGACGACGGGAACGGGTACAGGGACGATTTGGTCGGCTGGGATTTCGCGAACAACGATAATAACCCCTTTGACGACAACAACCATGGCACCCATGTCAGTGGTACCATCGGCGCCACGGGCGGGAATGCGATGGGCGTCGCGGGAGTGAATTGGAACGTTGATCTGTTCGGGCTGAAGTTCCTGTCTTCCAGCGGTTCGGGCTCCACCTTCAATTCGGTCAAGGCGATCGACTACTTCACGGGCTTGAAAGGCAGCGCGGCCAATCAGGCCCTCGATTTCGTCGCGACGAATAACTCATGGGGCGGCGGCGGATTTTCGCAGGCGGTGCTGGATGCCATCGACCGCGCGGCCAATGCGGATCTCTTGTTCGTCGCCGCGGCCGGCAATGGCGGCAGCGACCGCATTGGCGACGACACTGACGGCACGCCAAACTACCCCTCGAACTACGACACGTCCTACAACGGCGGACTCGACGCGGTGATCTCGGTCGCTGCCATCGACAGGAACGGCGGACTGGCTTCGTTCTCGAACTACGGGGATGTGTCGGTGGACCTGGGAGCGCCCGGAGTGACGATCTGGTCGACCCTGCCCAACAACAGCTACGGCTCCTATAGCGGCACATCCATGGCCACCCCGCATGTCACCGGTGCGCTGGCCATCTACGCCGCGGCACATCCGAACGCCTCCGCTGGACAGATGCGCCAAGCCCTGCTCGCGTCAGCAGAGCCGACAACCTCGCTCAACGGGATGACAGCAACTGGCGGCCGTCTCGACTTAGGTGCCGGCACAGGTGACCTGATGTTTGCCTGAAAGGCGGGTTCCAGGGCTCAAGGTCGGGGCACCCGGCGCGCACGGAGCAAATATCCAAGTGGCCCTGCAGCATCTCCACCATTGCTGCAGGCGTCCGCACCAGCAAGCCGCCCGGCATCCGGCGGTTCCGCTCGCGTTGGCCACTTCGCACACCTTCGCGGTCACAGGG
>JADDPY010000219.1:2009-6737 GCA_016781635.1 Rubrobacter sp. | reverse complement strand
TGTCCTATCAGGCCTTCCACGACGCGCTCACCGGCCTGCCGAACCGGATCATGCTCATGGCCGGGCTAGAGCAGGCTCTGGAGAGGGCGGAGCAGGGGAGCGGCGAGGTCGCGGTGCTGTTCGTGGACCTGGATAACTTCAAGCTCGTGAACGACTCCCTAGGCCACGGCGTGGGCGACGAGGCGCTCGTCGAGGTCGCCCGGCGCCTGCTCGAGTGTGTAGGAGCCAGGGGCGTAGCGGCCCGTTTCGGCGGCGACGAGTTCGTCATCCTGCTGGAGGACGTGGAGGGTGAGGCGGAGGCGACAGAGGTCGCGAGGCGCATAGTGGGAGCTTTAGAGGCTTCCTTCCAACTCGGCAACAAGGAAGTATTTTTCTCGGTGAGCATCGGCGCCGTCGTAGGCCCGGCCCCGGGGCTTCACGATGCCCCGGGCCTGCTGCGCGCCGCCGACGTGGCTCTCCACAGGGCCAAGGTGACCGAGGCCGGCTACGCGGTGTTCGACTCGGCGATGAACGTGCGAGCTCTGGAGCGCCTGGACCTCGAGGCGGACCTCCGGCGGGCGGTGGATCGCGGAGAGTTCGTCTTGTATTACCAGCCCAAGGTGGAGCTCGCCACCGGCAGGATCATCGGGGCGGAAGCACTGGTGCGCTGGCACAGCCCGGAGCGGGGCATGGTGGCGCCCGCAAAGTTCATACCCGTGGCGGAGGAGATGGGCCTGATCCACCCGATCGGGGGCTGGGTTCTGCGCGAGGCCTGCCTGCAAGCGCGGCGATGGCAGGGGCATTCCGCCTCGGGCTACCGACTCGTCGTCAGCATCAACCTCTCGGCGGCACAGCTCAAGCACCCGCACTTCGTCCTGGAGGTCGCACGGGTGCTTGAAGAGACCGGCGTCGACCCCGGGTCCCTGATCCTGGAGATAACCGAGAGCATGCTGATGGAGGACGCCGAGGGGGGTGTCGAGACGCTGTGCGGGCTGAAGGCACTCGGGCTGCGCGTAGCCGTGGACGACTTCGGGACGGGCTACTCTTCGCTCGCCTACCTCAAGCGCTTCCCGATCGACACCCTCAAGATCGACCGCGCCTTCGTCGACGGCCTGGGCCGCGAGCCGGGGGACACGGCGATCGTGCGGGCGATCATGGCACTCGCCCGCGCCCTGGGCCTCGAGGTGGTGGCCGAAGGCATAGAAACCGCCGAGCAGATGGGAATGCTGCAGGAGTTAGGATGCGACTACGGGCAGGGGTACTACTTCGTCAGGCCGCTCCCGAACGTCGAAGCGGGAGAGTTTCTCGCGCAGACGCGGCTGGAGGTCGGCGCCTAGTCGGCGCCCTGTTGCGTCCGGTCCTCTTCGGGATCGAGGGCGCGGATTTCCGGGAGGTTGCGGTAGGACCCGTCGTAGTCGATCCCGTAGCCTACGACGAAGACGTCCGGCACCTCGAAGCCGACGTACTTCACGTCCAACTCGACCTGCCTCCTCGACGGCTTCGTGAGTAGAGTGCAGATCTCCAGCGAGGCCGGGTTGCGGGCGAGCAGGGAACGCCTCAGGTAGGAGAGGGTGAGGCCGGTGTCGATGATGTCCTCGACGATCAGGACGTGGCGACCGGCGACGTCCTCTTCCAGGTCCTTGAGGATTCGGACCACCCCGCTGCTGGAGGTGCCTGACCCGTAGGAGCTTATGTCCATGAAGTCGATGTCGCAGGGCAACTCCACACAGCGCATGAGGTCGGAGAGAACTACGACCGCTCCGCGCAGTATGCCTATCAGCAGGAGCCTCTCGCCCGCGTAATCTTCGGTGATGCGCTCCCCCATCTCACGCACCTTCTCCTGGATCTCCTCGGAGCCCAAGAGCAGCTCTCCTGTACCGAGCATCGTTACGACGACCGCCTTCCGTCTCGCTTGTAGCCCCTATCCCACGCCTGCCACCCCATTCACACGCGGGTAGGAGACGTAACTCACGTCCTCGAGGCTATTCAGGAACCCGAGAATCATACAATGTATGCGTCCTCATTGTTTGCGAGGGTACTTTCGCTCCTCAACGTGCAGCGGTTGTAGTCCCCGGTCGTATCCAGGGGGCATGGCACCGGGGCGTGGAGGACCCCGGTCCCCTCCTGGCCGGAGAGCGTATTCCGCGAGCTAGGCTGTTGGCCGCGCGGATCATCCCGGCGTAGGGAAAGAGGCGTCCGGGGTTTCAGGGGTCGGACCGGGTGTATAAAGGGGACAAGCGCGAAGAAGCGCAGACCTAACAGAAGGAGCAAGCTATAACAGAACGAAGCATGGGACAGAGCGCGGCGGCGGGTGGCACTTTCGCTATTGGCGGAGACCTGACGGTGAACCGCCTCGGCTTCGGGGCGATGCGCATCACGGGAAAGGGGATCTGGGGCGAGCCCGCGGACCCCGACGAGGCGCGGGCCGTTCTCCGGCGCGCCGTCGAGCTGGGCGTGAACCTTATAGACACGGCCGACTCCTACGGCCCCGACGTCTCCGAGCGGCTCATAGGTGAGACCCTCGCCCCCTACCCCGAGGACATGGTCATCGCCACGAAGGCCGGCCTGGTTCGCTCGGGTCCGGGGCAGTGGGATCCCGACGGCCGCCCCGAGCACATTCGCGAGGCGCTCGAAGGCAGCTTGAGCCTTCTCAAGCTGGAGACGATCGACCTGTATCAGCTTCACCGCATCGACCCGAAGGTTCCGATGGAGGATCAGCTGGGGACGATGGCCGAGCTTCGGGACGAGGGCAAGGTGCGCCACGTCGGCCTCTCGGAGGTTGGGGTAGAAGAGATCGAGAAGGCCCGCCAGATCGTACCCATCGCCACGGTCCAGAACCGCTACAACCTCACAGATCGCGGCCACGAGGACGTCCTCGACTTCTGCGAGCGCGAAGGGATCGGCTTCGTGCCCTGGTTCCCCCTGGCGACGGGCGACCTCGCCCGGCCCGGCAGCCCCCTGGACGAGATAGCGTCGAGCCGCGGCGTGGCACCCGGGCAGATCGCGCTGTCCTGGCTCCTGCACCGCTCCCCCGTCGTGCTCCCCATCCCCGGTACCTCCTCGGTCTCACACCTCGAGGAGAATATAGCCGCCGCTTCCATCGAGCTCACCGACGAGGAGTTCGAGGAGCTGTCAAATATAAGCGGTTCGTAAGTAGGGCCACGGTCCTTCTAGCCGGGCGAGGCGCAGGGTGGCCCACGGCCGTCACGACGAGGGTAGGCGCGCAAGCCGTCCACCCTCGTTCTTCCGGGAAACGAACCGGGGCCGATCTGTCCGTATCGCCGCGTCGGTATCTCCGACCACCCTGCGCGGCTCGGTTCTGGAAGACTTGGTGAGGCGCTCCATGACCCGGTAAACCTCCCGCTCGTTACCCGGCCCCCGCTGTATTCTGTGCGCTCGGGCGGGTTGGACGGGAGGTATAGGGTCGTTCTTTTATTCTATCGAGAAGGGACAATGACCATGACCGAATCATCCTTACCGGCGAAGACGCGTATAGGCCATGTGCATCTCAGGGTCTCGGACCTCGACCGGGCCATAGATTTTTACAGGGACCTTTTGGGCTTCGAGCTGATGGTCGAGTTCGAAGGGGAAGCGGCCTTCCTATCGGCGGGCGGCTACCACCACCACATCGGTTTGAACACCTGGCAGAGCGAGGGCGGGAGCCCACCGCCTCCCGGCACGACCGGTCTCTACCACTTCGCCATAAACTACCCGACCCGGCGCGACCTGGCCGTTGCCTTCCGGCGCCTGCTCGAAGCGAACTGGGCCGTCGACGGCGCCTCGGACCACGGCACGCACGAGGCGATCTACCTCCACGACCCCGACCACAACGGCATCGAGCTGGCCTGGGACCGGGACCAGAGCGAGTGGCCGAGATCGGGCGGCAAGCTGAGCTTCACGAGACGCCCGCTCGACCTCGACGGCCTACTCGGCGAGATCAAGGACCCGGTCTCCTGATGGTGCGAGCCGACTGAAACGCGGCGGCCGGAAAGGCTCGGGACACGCGCGGCGCCGAGCCCGTAACGATCCCACGGGGCAGCCTCGTCCCCTCGACAACTACGCGGTTAACGCCGACGAGTCGGCGGTCGGTGAATGTCCGCTGGCGATAGCTCCGGAACGCGAACTGCTCGCGGAGCGCGTGGGCCCGGCGGTGATGAGCTTCGGCGACGGGCACCACCGCTGCCCCGGCTGCTACGTCGCCCTCCAGGAGACCGACGTCTTCCTCACGCGCCTGCTGTCTCTCGAAGGCCTTCGCACCGAGCGCAAACCTTCCGTAAGCTGGAACGATCTGATCTCCGGCTACGAGTTGCGCGGCCTTACCGTTGCGCTCGGCTGACCGGGCCGCGTAGTACCCGACACCACGGCCAGAGGGGCAGCCCTATTCCGCCCCTTTCCGATCGCCGCCGAACATGCCGTCGGGACCGAAGAGCTCTCGCGCCATCTCGAAAACCTCCTGCCCGTCCCGGATCTTGCCGGCCCCTCTGGCATCTGGTGGCTCGGACCCAGGGACCGCCCCCCCACTTTTGTTCGCTTCTGAGGAACTGGAAGCAGGCGAAATACCCCTACCCTCGACCCACGGTGGCTCCGGCTCGGGCAGATCAGGCGGGGGATTCTCCTCGGGGGGCGGTTCCGGCATCGGGGCATCGTCCGGCGGGGGCTCGGGGACCCTCCGCGAAGTCCTCGCTGGCTCCGGCCGGCGCTCCCGAGCCGGCGGGACGGGAGCGCCGGCGGCGGGGACGGCGGTGACCG
>JADDPY010000219.1:1546-1984 GCA_016781635.1 Rubrobacter sp. | reverse complement strand
CTCGAGACGCGGGCGGGAGCCCAGGCGTTCCTCCAGAATCTCCTGCAGGGAGGCGATGCGCCTGGAATCCCCGGCGAGCTTCGCGTAGATGGCGAGGCCCTTGGGGAAGACGAGCCTCAAGACCCCGTCCCCGAAGCCTTGCATCTGCGCTTCTTCGTAGACCGCCGCTATCGCCGGCCGACTCGCCTTCAACTCACGCACAACCGAACCCCAATCCAGAGTACCCCCCGAAGGTCCGTTCAAAGCAGGTTCCAGGTCCGCGGCTTCTACTACTACGGCCTCCCCCACTTCCACGTCCCCTGCGGCCTCCGGTACCGGCGGAGCCGTGTCTACCGGGGAGCCACCGTCACCCCCGGCACCCGGCGTAACCTCCGGCTCTCGGGGCACGGCCTCGGAGGCCGGGCTCGCAGGTTCGGGAGGCTGCGGGGTGGGACGCTG
>JADDPY010000219.1:0-1426 GCA_016781635.1 Rubrobacter sp. | reverse complement strand
TTCGAGGACTTCGAGTCGGCGTATCAGACCGTCCACGGGCGGTTCCTCGTAGTCGCGGGCGAGCTTGAGAAATGTCAACTCTATCTCCAGCTTGGGGTCGCCGCCGCGCCGGGCGCGGGAGAGGGCATCGCCCAGGGCACCGATCATGCGCACGACTTCGGCGGTGGGAATTCTGCCCGCCTGCTCCTCGAGCCCGGCACGTTCCTCGGCCCCGACCTCGGCGAGCGCGACCTCCGGAGCGTGCGGCAGGAGCATGAGGCGCCGCAGGTGCGAGACGAGCTCTCCGACGAATCGCGAAAGGTCCCGCCCCTCTCCGGAGAGCCGATCCACGACCCGTAAAGAGTCCGCCGTCCGGCGTTCGTAGAGGGCGTCGGTAGTTTCCAGTAGGACGTCGGCGGTCACGCTCCCCAGAAGCTCCCGGACGCCTTCCGCCGTCACGGGGCCTTCGGAGAACGAGGAGAGCTGGTCAAGGAGGCCCTCGGCGTCCCGGAACGAGCCACGGGCTTCGCGCGCGAGCAGGGTTAGGGCGGCAGGCTCGGCTTCTATCCCTTCGGCGTCGGCGATCTCGCGGAGTTTCTCTGCGAGGAGCGTCACCCCCGGGCGACGGAAGTCAAAGCTCTGGCAGCGGCTGATGATCGTGGGTAGAACCTTGTGCTTCTCGGTGGTCGCCAGCACGAAGACCACGTGCTCGGGCGGCTCCTCAAGCATCTTCAGGAGGGCGTTGAACGCCTCCGTCGTGAGCATGTGGACCTCGTCGATGATGTAGACCTTCATCCGCCCCTGCGTGGGCGCGAGGTTCACCCTGTCGCGGAGCTCACGGATCTCGTCTATCCCCCGGTTCGAAGCCGCGTCCATCTCCAAGACGTCCATCGACGAGTTGTTGACGATCGCGCGGCAACTCTCGCAGGTCCCGTCGGGCTCGGGCGTCGGGCCGTTAGCGCAGTTCAGCCCCATCGCTAGGACCTTCGCGGTCGAGGTCTTGCCGGTCCCCCTTGGCCCCGAAAAAAGGTACGCGTGGGCGACCCTGCCGGTTTCTATCGCCCGGGCAAGCGTACGGACGACCGGTTCCTGACCCGCGATCGTCTCGAACGTGCGCGGGCGCCACTTGCGATACAGGGAGACGTGCTTCACGCGGGAACGCTAACGCTAAAAAAGAAGCTCACCCCGTCAGTATAACGGAGCCTCGGCCCCTCAACGAGAACGAAAAGCCCGGCCAAAAAGACCGGGCTGAAAACTCGAAAAAATGCCGCGCACCCCACCGTCGACGTGATCGAACCCGGCGAACTCCCGGCCGTCGGCTCCGGCCTGGCTACCCCGATAGCACATGAGGAGACCCGCTTAGTGCTGCTGCCTTCCGGCCCTGACACAGTTCACGGGGCCTCATTGCCCGAGACCAAACCATCAACGCTCCCAAACCGGTCTCTAC
>JADDPY010000148.1 GCA_016781635.1 Rubrobacter sp. | reverse complement strand
GCGAACGACCTGTCAAGCGTTCCCTACACACCCGTGTTACAGCCCGATCCCATGCCGAACAACGTTGTAGCCTTTACTCCGAAACGCGCGATAAACGCATCAGAACGCCCTGCAATTGATGTAGAGCCACAGTCCGAAACGTTGCGCGCTACGGGCACAAACGGCCCGCAGAATGGCGCTGAGCGTGTTACACCAGCAACACTGGAAACGGTGCAAGCCTTGACACTCGAGGCCGTGCCGGAGATCGAGCGGGCCCAAATTGTAGCGCTGGCCAAGGCAGGGGTGAGCCGGCGTAAGATCGGCGAAATTGTGTATGGGGCAATCGGCGGCCAGGCCTACGGCAAGGTCAAGCAGACGTTGGACGCGGCAGGGTTGTAACTTGAGAATGGGAACATGAACCAAGACAAAAATCAGCTCACCAAGGTCATGTGGGAGATCGCCCGGCAGCTCGGGGAAACTGAACGGCAGGCCGTCAGTCAGATCCGCCGCACCATCGTGATCCTGGGCGAAGAGACAGCACGCGACATCCTACGCCAAACGCTTGAGACTGAGGCGCAGGGCGGGATGCTAACCAACGACGGCACCCGGCGCCGCACACCTGGCGGTGTTTACTTCCACCTGCTCAAGCAGCGTGTTGGACAAAAAGAGTTTTTCAAAATCTTTAGTCGGGGTAAGCCGCAACACCGTCCACCAGCAGCACAAGGGGTACTCGCACCGCAATCAGTCCCACTATTCAATCTAGCGGATTTACCGGACGTCCTGCAAGAGTTAGCGCAGCACTACGGGGAGGCATCCACAGTGAAAATTACGGTTATAGGTCGCCCATCCAATGTTGTCGAGCGTGGCGACGTCGTGATGCTCGGACTGCTCAACGAGAAAGTGCCGTCACTCCCGAAAGGACTTCCGTCCCCACCAGCCCAGACAAAGTATGTGGTGCTTGTTGCCCGGAAGCAGTGGAGCAAGGTCGCCGATGCCATCAAGGACCAGGCCGACGCGCTCATTATCGAGGGCTACCCCACCTATACTCAGCAGCACGCCGGTATCACGGTGTTTACGACCAACATCACGACCAAAAAACAGCAGGCGGCGAAGCGGGAAGTGCAGCAGGGGTAATCATAATGGGCAAATGCATTGACCTCGTGCGGCAAGGCGTCGCACCGAAAGCGGCGGGGCTGTGATGGCTGATAACGACAACACCACTAGCGAGCTACCAACACAAGTAGCAGTGCCGTTCCCATTCGCAGCTGTAGAGTCGGCACTATTCAACTGGTTGGGTCATATTACAGACCAGTTGAAGGGCATAAAGTTTCGGCACATGGCAGTGACAACTGGAACCAGCAACTTCTTTATCACTGGCACTTCTTCGCTGTCCCCAAGTAAACCCGTTGTGGTAGGGAACTACGAAGTACGGATGATTGATCACGATTTAACGCTTGTCACCCTTGTCAGCGCTTCCCCTGACATGCGAGGCGAGGATGAAAAAGATTTTCGACAGGCATTTGCGCCCATCCTTGTACATTTACGCAACTACATGGAGAAGGAACAGGCAGCTGTTAGAGAACTCGCGAA
>JADDPY010000009.1 GCA_016781635.1 Rubrobacter sp. | reverse complement strand
TAAAAACACTGGCGGGAGCACTACACTGCTCCCGCCAGGCAGTCTAATCCGGTTGTTACTTGGAGAGACCGGAGTTGATCTGTGAAAAGACCGTGGAGACGCGCTGGCCGAGGACGCTCAGGATGCCAATAACAACAATGGCAATCAACACAAGGATAAGGGCGTACTCGACCAGACCCTGGCCTTCCTCGCGGGCGAAGAAGTTGCGAAGCATGGGTGGTTCACCTCCTTTCAATCAGAATTTTATGGTGGAGCAAAGGTTTAGCTAAGTAATAGGTGGGGTTGGGGCGAGGGCTGATTGCTCAACCCCCGCCCCTCGCTGCGGTGCTTACCGCAGGCCCGTGTTTACTTCAAACCGATTACTTCCGCGTCTGGAAGTAGGCGAATATCGTATTGCCGTCAGCCATGGTTACGGCAACCCTGAAGCATGCCGAGCCCGTTGGCGTCTTCCAGTTGTAGATGAACTGACCAGCCGTAGTGTCGTAGCGCAGTGCTGTCGAGCCAGAGGTTACAGCTTCGACTTCAGCCGTATCGGCGCCACTCTGGCAGTTCACGGTGGCTTGCTTGAGACCGGTCACAGCTGAGGTGCTGGTTAGCTCCGTATCGCCACTGAACAACTCGAACTTCAGCGGGATCGTGTTGCCACCCTTCGTGGTGTTGTAGACCGGCGTCGCGTACGGAACCGTCATATCTACCGGTGCGTAGAAGCCTTTGACTGTCCACGGCGCAATTCTCATATTGCCCGTTGCACTGCCCTCGTAGTTGGCATCGTTGATCGTCGCGACTACTGCGTAGCTGCCCGACAAGGTTGGTGCCGTGGCCGAGCCGTTATAGGTGATCGACACACTCAAGCCCTCAGGAGTAGTGCTCGTCGTCACCGCCTTGGCGCTACCATCATAGTTGTGGCTGAGGTTACTCAACGTGACCGTCGCTTGCGCCTTAGCGATGGCGAAGCTGCGCACTACATTTTCGGCCGCGTTGTAGTTCTCGTTGCCGGCCTGCGAAGTGGTGATGGTGCAGCTGCCTGCGCCCGTAATCTTCACCGTGCTGCCCGTGACCGAACAGTTGCTGCCGGCCGCCGCCGCGAAGCTCACCGCCAGACCCGAGCTCGCCGTCGCGCTTACTGGGAAGTCAGCGTCGCCGAAGGTCTTGTTGCTCAACTCACCAAAGGTGATGGTCTGATTGGCCTTCGCGATCACCAGCGTACCAGTGGCGCTGCCTTCATAATTAGCTTCGTTCACCCTAGCCATCACCGCGTAGCTGCCTGCGTTGATAGGGGCTTCCGTCTTATCGGCGTAGGTGATGACCACATTCAAATTGGCCGGGGCC
>JADDPY010000503.1 GCA_016781635.1 Rubrobacter sp. | reverse complement strand
ATTACTACGCCCTCGTCCACGTCACCGATCTCTCGCCAGGGGAGAGCTATCCTTATGAGGTCCTCCTCGACGGCGAACCTTGCTGGCCCGAGCCGGATTCCGCTTTCCCGCCGAGCGTTATCCGCGCCCACGACTCCGAGACGCCTTTCGGGATCGCCTTCGGCTCCTGCCGCATCTCGCTGCCCAACGAGGCTCCGTATAGCCTCACCAAGGACGCGGACAAACGTGGCCGCGGCGCGGACGCCCTGTACGCTCTAGCCCAGAAAATGATCCAAGAGCCGCAGGAGCGCTGGCCCGACGCGCTGCTCATGCTGGGCGACCAGATCTACGCCGATGAGGTGTCGCCTGGAACGCGCGAGTTCATCCGCTCCCGGCGCACCACGAAGGGGGAACCGGGTGAGACCATCGCGGATTTCCAGGAGTATACGCACCTGTACAAGGACGCCTGGCGCGAGCCGGTCCTCCGCTGGCTCCTCTCCACCGTCCCGGTATCGACGATCTTCGACGACCACGACGTCCACGACGACTGGAACACCTCCACGGCCTGGGTCGAGAAGATGCGCGCGAAGCCGTGGTGGCAGGAGCGCATAACCGGGGGCTTCGTGTCCTACTGGATCTACCAGCACCTCGGTAACCTCTCGCCAGAAGAGCTGGAAAGGAACGATCTCTACGCCAGGGTGCGGGAGGCCGAAGATGCCGGTCCCCTGCTGCGTGAGTTCGCCCGTAAAGCGGACCGGGAACCGGAGGGCAGCCGCTGGAGCTATCACAGAGACTTCGGCAACACCCGCCTCCTCGTCGTGGACACCCGGGCGGGGAGGGTGCTCGAAGAAGGCCGTCGCTCGATGCTAGATCCCGAGGAGTGGGCCTGGCTTGAAGACAAGGTCACGGGCTCCTTCGACCACCTCCTCATCGGCGCCTCCCTACCGGTCCTCCTCCCCCCCGGCCTCCACCACGCCGAATCCTGGAACGAAGCAATCTGCGCCGGCGTCTGGGGCCGGGTCGCAGCGTCGCTGGGCGAGAAGCTCCGCCAGACCATCGACCTCGAGCACTGGAGCGCCTTCCGCGGTTCCTTCGACGCCCTCGTGGACCTGCTGAGGAGGGTAGGCTCCGGGGAACATGGCCGTCCACCCGCCTCGATCGTCCTGCTCTCCGGCGACGTCCACCACGGCTACCTTGCCCAGGCCGAGCTTCCGAACGTCCCCAACCTCAAGAGCGCCGTTTACCAGGCGGTCTGCTCTCCTCTGCGTAACACCTTGGGCACCCCCGAACGCCTCGCTATGCTCTTCGGCTGGTCGCGCGCCGGGGAAGTCATCTTCGGGGCCCTCGCTCGCGCCGCCGGGGTGGGGCAGGCGGGCATCCGATGGCACCTTACCCACGAGAGGCCCTACTTCGACAACCATATCGGCACCATCGAACTCAAGGGACGCGAGGCACGTCTTCAGATCCGCAAAACCGTCCCTGCCGGAACGGACAATCCCCGGGAGGTGCGCCTCCACAAGGTTCTGGACCAGCACCTCACGTAGAAGGAGACCGCTTACCCCGCAGGATGAGGGATACAGGTTCGTACACCGGGGGCAATACAGTCAAGCCAAACGAAATGGCGCTCTGGCGAAGGGGCCGCCCGGACGAAAAGGAGACCATGAGAGTAATTCCAGCGATAGGCGCGCAATCCCAGCGTGGCCCGGGAGAGTGGTTCACCGGCACCGTGTGGCGGGACGCCTCGCCGCCGGGAGAATCGCCGGACGTCGCCGTCTCCCGCGTCCTCTTCGAACCCGGCGCCCGCACCCACTGGCACACGCATCCGGAGGGCCAGATCCTCCACGTCATCACCGGCATGGGGCGCGCCCAGCAGGAAGGGGGGAAGATCATGAGCATAGGTCCCGGCGACGTCGTCTACTTCGCCCCCGGCGAGAGGCATTGGCACGGAGCCGCCCCCGATAACCCCATGGTCCACCTCGCTATCAACCCCGCCACGAACTCGGACGGCGGCACAAACTGGCAGGAACCGGTCACCGATGAGGAGTACGCAGCCGGGGAATAAGCCTCCAGCGGGACCTACGCGACAAGGGATCGTAGCAGGTTCGTCCAGCGACTCGACGACGAAGGACCGGCGTGGACGGGATGGGTGGATAGAGCGAAAAAGGCCGTGGCGGGAGTGATCCACTCCCGCCACGGCTCCAGAATCTTCCGGGTTTAATCCTCCCGGTAGCGGCAGAGCAGGACGCCGTCTGTCCGTTTCCGGTCGTGGCAACAACGTTGTAGAAGAGGGATGTAGTCTCGCCCTCCTGGTGTATGACCTCCACCTCCTTGTCGCGCACGGACGCCCCCTGCAAGGCCTCCGCGAACCAGCCCCTGGCTTGATCAGGATCGGTGAAGTAGGAGAAGGCGTCGGTCCCAAGCAGATCGTCCCGCTGCATGCCCATGACGATCTCCGACCCCTCGTTTACCTCGTCGATGGTGCCACTACTGTCTACCTTGACCAGCACGTTCAAGCCCGTCTGGAGCAGATCGACTTGTCCGATCTGGCCGAATACGCTATCGACGATGCCCGTACCGTACAGCGCGGGGCTGACGTTCTGCGTCGCCTCGGCGGCTTGCCGGGCGTCTTCTTTCTCCGAACCTGGCCGTCCATCCCACTAACACCGTCGCTGTCTACACCCTCCGCCGGGTCCGCCCGAGGAGGCGCATGGCCAGGGTGCTGCACCGCCTCCATCGGGTCCTCCTCGGCGCCGTCTACATAGCCGGAGCGTTGGGGCGCCTCGTTGGCAGCACTCATCATGGCACCGGCCAGCACCCCATAGACGTTTGCCCACGCCTCCTTCACTTCTTCATCGAAGACATCGCCCAGACCCTGCTCCAAAGTCCACAGGAGCGCCGCGCCGACCGTATCGTAGTCATCGTTGCGCACGCCGTAGCCCACATGCCGGCGCCCGAGATTCTGTACGGCCGGCACGATGCGGTCTAGCCCGTCCAACCCCCGCACGCAGATGTGAATCATCTGCATGAGCTTGAGGTGCTGCGCCTTCATCGAGCTTTCACCCGCCGGGAAGAGCGCTCTGAGTTGGGGGTCTAGCTCGAACAGCCTCGCGTAGAACAGCATCGGAGCCGTCTTGGAGATCGGAATAACCCGCTTCCAAGTCGATTGCACAAGCTCCTTCTGGCGGATCGTTACGGTTGGAGTCACTATCCGGATCCCCTCTTGATCCCGATAGTCGTACCGCACCTCTCTGTCTCTAAGATCTCCGCGTCTCCTCTCCCTCGCAGCGCCAGGAACTTGTGAAACGGTCGAACGACAGCAACCCTGAGTTGTCGCTAGCTTGGTGTAAGCATAGCTCGTTACGTACCGAAAAACTTCCAGACTTCCGCATTACCGCAGGTACCCCTCGTGAAGGGGTCTCGTGACGAGGGGAAGGGGGCCGGGCTTTTACCCGACCCCCTTCCGAGCTCCGACGGATAGCCATCGAGAACTCCTAGATCTTGTCTCCAGGCTGCGGGGCATTGTCGCCACGCGCGAAGGAGAAGTACGCCTGCGGGTCATCGGCGCTCTTGCGTCCGGCGAGCACGAGGGCGAAGCGGAAGGCGAGGCCGCCGAGCAGGACCAGAACAGAGGTCAGCATGCTCTTGTTGCGGGTCTCGTTGCCGGAGAAGAGCAGCGCGAGCGGCGCCGCGATACCACCGAGGAGCGTACCGCCGATGAAGAGCGCCCCGACCTTGCCGGTGTAGAGAGGCTTGCCCCAGCGGCTCATCCGCGCGAGCGAGGCCACGATCAGCCCGGTCTCGGCGAGCAGCATGACCTTCTCGGCCCGCTGGAGCGTGTGGTGGGTGTCCCTACGGCCCGTGCGGAGGAGGTTCAGAACTAGCGAGATAAACGAGAGGCCCGTCGAGACGCCGGAGGCGAGAAACGTCGGCCCCATGAGCATCCAGTTGCGCGCCCAGATCGGGACAGAGGTCGCTGAAAGGAGCGTCCCCGTGTTCGAGCCGATAAACAGTGCAAGCGGGAGCGCCAGAACCTGGAGCACGCGATCCGGAACGAGCCTCGCAACGAGCCTGGGGAGAGCACCCTTGCCCATGAAACCGTCCTCGGCGGCCTGCTTGAGCATGAGGATACCGCTGACGTTCCCGTACGCCACGAGAGACCAACTCTGGTTGGACATCGGCGAGCGGAGCTTCCAGATCCGCATCATGTTGAGGAAGCGCTCGGGCCTGCCGAGATCCCAGATCAGGAGTACCGGGCTCAGCATCATGGAGAGGACCGAGAAGTAGCGGCCGAGCCTCGTTACCGCCGGATCCTCCTTGCCGACTAGCTTGCTAACGGCCGTAAACAGCGCGACACCGGCGGTGATACCGCCGAGCCAGAAGTACACCGGGATCTGCCACGTCCAGTGGGCGTGCTTGATCGGTGGTATGCCATAGTAGCCTTTTTTGTCCTGCTTCGGATCGGTCTTGGGGTGATGGGAGGTCTCGACCTTCCCGTTCTGGTCCCCCCTCCCCGCAGCCAGCGTGTCGCTGGAGATGTCGCTCATATACCCCCCTCTAGTCCCTGAACGTCAGCGCGACGACGGCGGCGAGGGCAGCGGCGGCTATGGAGCTCGCCACGAAGGCCCCCTTGACCTTGTCCTGCGGCATGAATGGGTGGGCCGGCAGGTTGTAGGTCTCCGGCTCATCCATGAGGATAAACTTGGAGTGGTTACCGCCGATGCCCCCGGTGCCCCCGATCTCTGGAGTGCCGTAGACGAAAGCGTTGTCGTAGCCCTTCGAGTGCAGTGTCGCGACGCGCTCCGCTGCGATCACCTTCAGGTCCTCGACGTCGCCGAACATGATCGAGTTCGTTGGGCAGGCCTTGGCACAGGCAGGCTCCAATCCGTCACGCTGGCGATCGTAGCAGAGCGTGCACTTGAAGGCACGACCATCGTTCGGCACCTGCGTGATGACGCCGTAGGGACAGGCCGGCACACAATAGCCGCAGCCGTTGCAAACGTCCGGCTGGATGTACACGTTGTCGAACTCGTTGCGTATGATCGCGCCGGTCGGGCACGCCTGCTGGCAGGGCGCCTCGACGCAGTGCTTGCACACGTCGCTCATGAAGTTCCAGCGCCCGAGCCCGTCGAGCTCGGCATTTCCGGGGAGCGTCTCGGTGACGTCCCCGGCGAGCGCTATAAGGTCGACATCTCCGGAGAGGCGACGCTGCTTCTTCGGGTTCTCGATGAACGCGACGTGCCGCCAGGTGGTGCCGGAGAGGTGGCCGGTGTTGTCGTAGGAATGGCCCTTTAGCTCGTAGCCGTCGGCGGGGAGCTGGTTCCACTGCTTGCAGGCAACCTCGCAGGCCTTACAGCCTATGCAGACCGTTGTGTCGGTCAGAAATCCTGTCGCCACTCTTTATTTCCCTTCTAGGACTTTACGTCGGATCTCCTCGACCGGAGCCGCGGGATCGTGGCTTATGCGGTACAGCCTGTGGCCGAGGGCGACGTGCTGTGGGTTGTAGACCCGCTCGATCATGCGGACCCCGGAGTTCCAGTAAACCCCGGGTTCCAGCATGACGGCGCTCCGTATTGGCTTGAGGTTCTTTCTGACCGCCTTAGGGTGCTCCGAGAGCCAGACCGCGAGCTTCATCAACTCGTGGTTCATGCCCTCGCGGCTGCGCCGATCCTCGATGGTCGCCACTATAAGCGACCCTTCTCCAGGTTGCAGCTAAAGGCCTTGGCCTCGTGGATGGAGACATTCGCCTCCAGGCTGACCGGCATCAGGTCGTTGACGAACTCGCCCGTGACCAGCCCGTTCGGCCCGAAGTGGTAAGGGACGCCGACGGTGTGCAGCTTCTGCCCGTCGAAGTCGTAGACCGGGATGCGATCCGTAACGAGCGCCTGGGTGTGGTACTTGGCGCGGCTCGTTATGATCGTGACCTCGTCGAGGTTCTCGATGCCCTTCTCGGAAGCTAGCTCCGGCGATATCTCCGCAAAGGACGCGGGCTGCAGCTCGTTGAGCCAGGGGATCCAACGCGACATCGCCCCGGTCGTGTGGTGCTCGGTGAGCCTGTACGTCGTGATGGAATACGGGTACCTCGGGTCCATCGGCTTGTTGTAAGGGTTGTCCGGCCGGTCGTACTTCTTGACCCCCGGGTCGAACTGTTGCTTGTACATAATGTTCTGCACCGGCGACTCGAGCGGCTCGTAATGCACCGGCAACGGTCCATCCTTGAGGCCGCCCGGCGCGAAGAGCCAGCCCTTGCCGTCGGCGTTTACGATAAACGGCGCGTTACCCGCGATCGCGGCCTGCCCAACGGCGTCGACGTCCGGCCGGTAGTCCGGGTGCTTGGCGGGCTCGAAGTCGGGGACGTCGATCCCGTTCCACTTCTCTTCTTCCTCGTTCCACCACACAAGCTTCTTGCGCTCGCTCCACGGCTTCCCGCTCGGGTCGGCCGAGGCGCGGTTGTAGAGGATGCGCCGGTTAAGCGGCCACGCCCAGCCCCAGTTGGAATGCGGGGCCTCGCCGAACTCGCGGTTTTTCGCCTGGTTCTCGCCATCCTTGTAGATGCCGCAGTAGATCCAGGCGCCGCAGGCCGTCGTCCCGTCTTCCTTGAGGCCGACGAAGGAGTTGATCGGCTTGCGGTCGGCGACGGTATAGCCGTTGATCTCCTTGAGGACGTTGTCAATGATCGGCTCTTCCCGATCTCCCTCCGTCCCGTAGTCCCATGTCATCGCCTGGATGAGCTCGTCGCGCGGGTCCGTGGAGTCCTT
>JADDPY010000179.1 GCA_016781635.1 Rubrobacter sp. | reverse complement strand
GTGCGCGAGCTTGCGTTCGACGGCCCACCTGGTCGAGGCAGCGGTTGGCCACTCGGACCACGTGAAACGGGTCGGCCACTCGGCGAGCGTGGTCGAGGTGGGGGGACAACCCGGCTCGGAAGGACTCGGCCAGATCGGTGGCCACCACCTCGATGCCCCCGAGCCAGTCCAAGTCGACCTTGGTGCTCCATCGCCGCAGGTCAATGGCGCTATTTCCTTTTAACCATGTCGATGACGACGCCCTCTTGGAGATCGACCAGGCCGGTGGCGTAGATCGTCGAGTGCTCTCGGTTGGCGGCCAGGAACGAGGTCTCGTCCACGCCGAGCTGGCGCACGGCGCCGACTCGGTCAGGGTCGTCGACCAGGGGCGTGCCGTGCTCCGACCAAGGCATTCATCACCGTCCACCAACACACCCCGAGCTCGTCGGCCACACCCGACACCGGCCGGGAACCCGCACCAGTGCCCTCGCTGATCCTATTCCTCTTCCGGCATCTGAAGGAACTGCCGAACTGGGACCCATGCCATGAGATACGAGCGCCAATTCGGTATATCCCGGAGGCGTATGACACTCATTCGACCCACCCGGTGATGCTCTCGCACGATATCCATCGGCAGAACGTAGAAGTCCGGGTCTCGACGTGCGGTTTCGTCTGGGAGCGGTTTGCGATAGCGGACGCCACGGTTGAGGGCGACGAGGACGACGAAGTCTGCACCAAGCTTGGAGATTGGGAAGCTCATGTTCGCGTCTGTCGCCCACCGGCTCTTCACCTGGATCGCACACGATCGCTTGCTCTCAGGCCACACCGCGACGACGTCGTAGTCCCTCTGGTTGTCGTAAGCGAGGTAGGCGGGTATGCCGTCAATCAACAACTGGCCGAGCACGAGGTGTTCGGCACCCATCGCCTCGAGCTTGGAGTCCAAGCGCTTTCCCACGGAACTGCTCCTCTCCGCCCATGCGTACGGGGCTGCGACAACCGCCTGCTCGGGCCACGAACGGTCGTCTGGCGAGACTCGCCGACCAGAGACCGCATCAGTTCCGAATGACGCTAGAGGACGAACCTCATGGACGTGTCCCCGTACGCCGGGGTGTGGGCGCGGAGCCTGCATGATGGGAAGCGGCTCGACGTCATCGACGATCTTGGCCAAACTGATCGCTGCCAGCGATCCCGCGGCGAGGAGGGCATCGTGGGAAGAGGCCAGCTGTCAGAAGGGGACGTGAACCGACTTGCCGCGGCGCTCGAGAGCCGACTGGGTACGCGTAGCGATGGGAAACGGTTGGCCGTGGCATATCTGAACGCCGTGCAGTGGCAGGCGCTTGAACGTGCGGTGGGAAGTGGACCGCCGGTTACCGCCCTCGGTTCCGACCGAATCGATCTCCTCATGCACGTCAGTAAGGAGCTTGGGCGACTCATCACGGACGAAGAGGTAGGTGCCCTGATGCGAGTCACGCCGGCGACTGCTCGCCGTTGGCACCGCGAGCTACTGGCCGTTTACGCAGACGAGGCGAACCCCTTGGCGCTGGCGTGGAGCCTTGAGGAGGCTCGACGGCTTGGAAGGGGTGACGAAGCGGACGTCGTCGGAGAGAAGATCGGCTTCCCGAGCGCAGACTGTCGCGACGTGTTCGTCGAGCAGCTGGAGCGACTTGGGCATCCGGTGGTAGTGCTGCATGGGGAGCGAACACAACCGTGGGTGGCTCTAGCAGGCGACGAGTTTTCAGTCGACCAGTTTCTTCCCAAGAAGGCGAAGCGGCGATAACCGTGGGCGCTGTTAGCAACGCGAAGGAGATCCTCACCGCCGCCGGTATCCCTCAAGCGATTGTGCAGGCCGTTTGCCTTCCCTTCGGCTTTCGGACGGTGAACGATCGACGAAACCTCAGCACGGGGAAGGGGCGACTCGCACTCGGAGCGGCCACAGTCTCGTTAGTAGTGAGCGTGACCGTGATCGCTCTCATGACCCCAACCGCGTGGCGTTCAGTAGCTAACCGCGGTGCTGTTGAACCCGTGCTGGTCTTCTTCTGGATGCTGCTCCTTGTCTTCGTCGGGTGCGCGATCGCCGCGGTGGCCCTCCTTCGGGCTGCGTGGGACTACTACCGGAAGGCCAAGGGCCCCAAGGGTTGAGGTTGAGCGTCCCCAAACGCCGGCTCGGAGCCCTGTGCGCCACGGCGCACCCCCTGCGGTCCTGACCGCTGCCGCTTCACTGAACCGGTAGGCGGCGCTCGGCTACCCGTTGATGCCGAGTTTCACGCGCTGATGCTCGAAGCCCATGCGCACCGCCCGTTCTCGCAGCTCGTGCGGATACCTCCCACCCCTCCCGCCTCCTGGCATGACTCCATCCTCTAAAGGGTTGGAGCCTCCACAAATCCGGGGCGGTTCACCACAGAGTCTGACCGAAGGCGCAGGGTGACCCCTTCGCTCATTCACCCTCAGCGGGAGCTTCATCATCGTCGACGGGCACACGCCGCAGGAGTCGGTCAGCCGCCTCCTCTCCGATGGTCGCGACGACCGACTCCTCGTGCAGCCACGTCCACTCGATTAGGTCCTCCAGTGACATGTTCCAGAGGTCAGCGCCTGTGAAGAGGCGCAAGGTTGAGTCACGATCCAGCCACCCGCTTCGCACGACCTGGCTGGCCGTTGGCGAGGCGACCCAAGACGCGAAGTACTGCACGAACGGTTCGATCTCAGGCACCAACTGCTGGAGGAGCGGGGCGTCCTCCGAAGCCGCCTCGACTATCCGCATCGCGCCGGACAACGTCCACGGGAGCAGCCCTTGGAACTTGTTGGCCCACTCGACAAGGAAGCCGACGCGGTCGAGATGTGAGCGTCCTCGCAGCCAGTTCTCTTCCTTGAACTCTTCCGCGATCGCGTCGAACGTCAGGCGGTTCAAGAGGGTCTCAGTAAGCGCGTACTCTGCTTCGAGGCGCTCGTCCTGCAGAGCGCCACTGCCAGGCACCCGTGGGTACCCCGCGCCCGAACGGGTCGCCATTCGGCTTCGATACGCGTCGCTAGCCTCAACGACTTCCCAAGCCAGCCATGCGCAACGAGATGCAACCCAGGCAGCGCCGTTGGACGCCAGCCTCTCGACGAGGAACGAATCCGCCTGCACGACCGTGTTCCGGATAAGGATCGCGCTCTCGGCCGATAGGCCTCCAAGTACTGCGGCTCGGCCGAGCGGAGTCGGTGACACCGGCGAGGCAACTTTTAACAGTGCCGGCGCCTTGAGGGCTCTCTCCGTCTCCACTTGGATTGCGCGCGCGACACCGCGAATCACTGGCGAACCCGTTGGGAAAGACGCTGCCACAAGTGTCTCGAACGCGATCTTTGAAACATCCTCGAGTTCGACTTCTCGCTCGCTGAAGAGCGCTAACAGCTGGCCTTGAAGTGAACGCGTCGCCACCGCTCGTTCCATTCGATCGCTCGAGTAGAGCTCTAGGAGAGCGCTCGGCTTCTCAGTCGTCCCCGTCGTAGTCGGCGTCCAGTAGTGGTCGAGGAAGAACTGGTGCGCCACGCTGTTGGGATTCTTCGGCTGCAGTACCGCAAAGACGCCGTCGTTGGAATAGCGCGGCCTGGCGACTCGTCCGCGAATGTTGCGCACCCTGGTGGGTTGAAGTTTTCGGCCGAACGGAAGCTCGGTGCGAACCAGGATGACCGCACGAAATGGAAGGTCGACGCCCTCGGCCAGCGTGGTGGTCGAGACGATAGTGTGGATCACTTCCTCCCGCCCCAGCTCCTCGATCGCGCGTCGCACCTGCGGCGGCACACCGGCGTGGTGATAAGCGAGGCCAACTCGGATGTACTCGGTCAAGGGATGGCCTAGATAAAGGTTCGACTCAATAGCGCCAGCAAGCCGATCCAGCCGTCCCTGCACCCACGAGGCCCTCGGGCCCGTGTTCAGTTCGAAGCGCCGCGCGAGCGAATCCCGATACTGATCGAAGAGCTCCTTGGCAAGACTTTCAGCCCAGTTGCGCTGCATCTCAACTAGGAGAACGGACCGGTTCTGTTCAAGAAGTGTCGAGGCGAGATGCGCAGCCGCCGGTTTGACATCCAGCGGCCGCGGGACCCGGGCAACGTCCTCGTAGTCATTTCGGAGCTCAATCCCGCCGTCGCGTCGCCAAATCAAATCCCACACGCGCGCCGGTTGCCAGTTCTGCCGCACCATGTGAGCCGGCTGTCCGTTTCCCAGCCATTGCGCCATAGACTCCGGCTGAGCTCTGACCGCCGAAAGAGCCAGGACATTGAGGTCCTTTTTCAGCCAGCGCAGACGAGCGATGAGCATCTCGTACCGAATGCCGCGGCCGCCGTCTGCTACTTGGTGGATTTCGTCGCAGACCAAAAGTGATAGCCGTCGAAGCAAATCCTGGGACCTCGGATCGTCGGAAAGGTTTTGGCGAACGATGGCATCGAGCTTCTCAGGAGTCGTGACCAGAACCCCGCCGAGCTCCATGATCGTCGGATCGATCTCGTACGCCCCGGTCCAAAGAACAACATTCGCAACACTGGCAAGTCGGAACCCAAACTCTCGGTGCACCTGGCGAGCGAGCGCGTTCAGCGGAGCCACGTACACGCAGAGCGCAGCTGCATTTCGTCGCAGCTCGTCGAGGATCCGCAATTCTGCGAGGAACGTCTTCCCCGTTCCCGTGGGGGTGGTTACCAGAACGCTCGGAGCATCGAAGTAGTCCGTCGTCAGTGCGTCGCGCTGAGGCGGCAACAGCTCGCGTCGACGCGCGTACCTGCCCGAGGACGAGTACGCCCGTTCGATGTAGTCAGGCGTAAGCCGGGAACCGACGACTGTTAGTAGGTCGTGCTGCCGTCGATAATCGAGTGCGGCACCAATTTCTTCAGCCACGGAGAAGGCGAACGCATCTGACCGGCTCGCAGCCCAGGTGAGGACGTCTTCGGCATTCCGAGCCTCGAGACCCTCCAGACCAGCTGCCAGTGATTGAATTGTCGTGATCTCGAGTGGAGCGCCTTCAAGCCGGTAGCTATCGCGGAGGGCGCGAAGGAGCTGATCTTGTCCCGCGAAGTCGGTCTCCACCTCGTCAATTGCGCGGGAAGTTCGATACGCCTTGGTCGGTTGTCCTGCTCGAAGGAATAGGTGCGCCGCGAGACGAGCCAAGACCGCATGCTGCGTTCGGTCAAGCCGCGCTGAGAGGTCAAGCACTGTCGCGAGTTGGTCCAGCTGCTGGCGTAGCTCTGTCGGCAGCATGCCGCCCAGGTCCGCGACGACATCTGCTGCGACGAGCATCACCTGGTGCGCTCGGACGATCAAGTCGCCGTCGGTCTGCCATGCCACGTCGCCCAAAAGCTGACGGCGAAGCCACTTGTGCTCAGCTTGCGCGAGTTGGGGCTCAATCACCTCTGGATCGAGGAGACGGAGTAGTTCCGTAAGCGAAGCGGGGGCTAGAGCGTCGGCGTTATCCATGTCAAGGGGGCCGGAACCGCGAACACGGCCGCGCGGGTGATCGGAATGCCCGAATGCGTCGAGCGTCCGTCGAGTCTTCGCTGTATGACGCCTACTGCATTGTGGAGTCCAATCTTGTCGCTGTCGACGAGAAGCACTCCCACGAAGCTGTGGTTCGACGCGTGGAACTGGTGGACGCGGCGATAGTTCGGGTTGCCGACCGCTCGCAGATGGTTCTTCAGCAGTCGCAGGTGGTCAGTGAGTCGGTAGTAATCGGTCTTAGCCAGGTCCGCCTGGAGGGCCGAGACAGGACCATCGACATCATCCCCTAGAGACGACTTGGCCTCCACGATGGCGAAAAATTCATTATCTCCCAGCGGGATGTCATCGGGATGCGCAGTGACGTTGAGCGCCATCACATCGATGCCCGGGGGTTGGGCGGTCGGCCCAGATGCGGCGAAGGTCAGCGGAAAGACGACTCTGGCGTCCGGCGTGGCGAAGGCGTGCACGACGAGGGCGCCAACGATCTCGGCAAGGTCACTCAACCGCGCTGTTGCCGGACCCGCCTCCCCTTGGGGACGCCCCCACCTGTCCGCGTGGAAGGAACGCAGCGCGTTCTGTATAATCGCGGGGTTGTCCATGGAGATCACGTCGCAGGGCATCGGGACGGCGGCGCTGAGGACTTGTGAGTCGATCGACAGCGCGGACCGGAGCGTCGCTAGGTCCGGTTCGAGGTACGCGTCGAGCGTGATCACTGCTCGGGAAGCGTAGGCAGATTCCGTTCGACGTCACCGGGCATGGTCGCCGCCGTATCCGTAGCCCACCGAAGGACACGGGGATGGCACGACGAGCGCCTCCGCTGCCACAGCACTCGTGTACCGAGCACAGGAGCTTGCGTACATTGACGACCGTCGGTATTGGGCCCTCGAGATCCAGATGGCGAAGTGACGAAAGTTAGAGCCGAGGCGAGTTCGCGCCCGCTCACGGCCAACTGTTTGGCCGACTCGTCGAAGCTAACGGTGGGGCTGATCACGTCGAAGCCAGCCTGGGGGTCAACCGGCGACCGCGCTCGGTGCGGAGCACCCCCACGAGCGCATTGACCTCACCGGCGCTGAGCACCCGAGGCAAGGTCGTTACGGCCCGCACCAGTGGGCGCTGGCGGGGCCGCTCCGGCTCCCGGCGGGTGGTGAGTCCCTGGGGCACGGGGTCGCGCACCACCGAAGTGGCCCCTCGGGCCAGCAGGTAGGCATAGAACCCCGAGACCGACGACAGCCGCCGGCGGATGGTGCGGGCGGAGAGCC
>JADDPY010000406.1 GCA_016781635.1 Rubrobacter sp. | reverse complement strand
GTTGCACCACTGGCTCCCCACGTCCTCAGTGCCCATACCGTCTACGGGATGTGGTTCTAGGCCTCTAACCGCCTATACAAGTAGACATCCTACCAAGCTTGTGCGCGCTGGCACATCCCCTATATGGACCATCTTTGCGGTTGCTTGGGCGTTGCTTGCGGGTAGTGAACTTCTCAGAACCCCCTCTGGGCGAAGTTTGGAGAATAAACCTTCCACGCACTCCGGTGAATAGGGCTTCGATCTGCGTTACATCACCCGTAATGCAGGCGCGGTACAATGCCGCTGTGACTTTGCGCAACAGATACCTCTTCGCGCTAGCGGTGCTCGTGGCCACTTTCGTGGCGCTTTACCCCTATCTGGCCGGCATGGGGATGTGCGACTCTGGAGAGTGTCCCTACGCGGCGCAGTCTTCTTCCCATACGTCTTCGTCCGGCCTGGCGTCGGTGTGCGTGAGCGCTGTGCTGTCTGTGTTCCCCGCGATGCTCGCCTTCGCGACGCTACGTGGACGCTGCCTATCCGACGAACGTTCGCGGCCCGCGCAGTTCTTCCTTTCACCGGATCCACCCCCTCCGCAGCCTTCCTGAGCCGATAAATAGCCATCCTTAGCCCCTCACGGCGCCATCTGACGCTGCGCCTGGGGCGACCCAGCATCGCCCCAGCCCAGGCGACGGTGTTCCGGATGGCCGTCTACGCACCCCGACGATGAGCACCCTTGGACCACCTCGGAGAACGGCGCTAACCCGACAAACGACAGAGCGAGGAGATCTTGAGCGAGACGAAGAACGAGACTGGCGGTAAGTCGCAGCGATCGCCGCTCCTAGTTTGGGGGGCGGTGGCGGTGTTCGTGCTCGCGGCGCTCGCGGTTGCGTCGGTCCTCATGGCCGGCGGACCCGGCGGGCGTTCGTCCGGCGTGATCGAACGCCCGGTAGTTGGCGGCGACCTGCACGCGATGGCGGTCGACCCGAAGAACCCCGGCCGGGTAATGGTCGGCGGGCACGAGGGCGCGGCCATCAGTGAGGATGGCGGCAAGTCGTGGCGGCAGGTGCCCGACCTCGAAGGGGCGGACCCTATGGGCTGGGCCGTCGACCCGACCGACCCGAAGAAGATGTACGCCGGCGGCCACCCCGGTTTCTACCGCTCGGTGGACGGCGGCGAGACCTGGAGCCAGGACAACTCCGGCCTGCCCGCCACCGACGTTCACGGCCTCGGCATGGATCCGCAGGATCCGGACACTCTCTACGCCTCGATCATGGGCGCGGGCCTCTACCGCACCACCGAGGCTGGAGGGAACTGGGAGCCCGTGAACGCCGAGGTGGGCGCGATGGGGCCCATCCTGGTTGACCCCCGCGCCTCCGAGACCCTCTACGTCGCCGGTATGGAGGGCGATTTCTACCGCTCGGAAGACGGTGGAAAGAGTTGGGACGAGGTCGGGACCATCCCGGGTGGCATGGCTACGTGGGTTTCCCAAAGCCTCGAGGACCCGGACATCCTCTACGCCGCGGGCGGTGGGGTCGCCAAGAGCACCGACGGCGGCGAGAGCTGGCGACCGATGGACGAGAGGTTGCCCGAGGGCGTCTCTACGGTGGCGGTG
>JADDPY010000044.1 GCA_016781635.1 Rubrobacter sp. | reverse complement strand
GTGGGCCATCGGGTCGCGCCCGGGCTCAGGGGCCGCGTATGGGGCCTCCTGGCGACTCTCGGGGGCGATCTCCCCGAAGTGGGCGCGGGCCAGTTCCAGGACCTCGGCGGTGCTCCGGACCTTCGGGCCCTCCAATGCCTCGAGGATCTCTGCCTTGTGCTCGCGGAGGCCTTTGACCAGGGCGGGGGTTAGGTTCCTCTTCGGGCGGAAGCGGAGCCGGCCGCCGGCGGGCTCGAGGGTAACGCCCCGGTTTTCTATCTCGTGTAGGAGCTCGGGAAGTATCACGCTAGACCTCCCCGAATTCGCACTCGTCGCATTGGCAAGACAAGCCGTGTGGTGCCTCGTCGCCCGTACTGCAACCTACTGCACCCCTTAAGGGGTGTGCAGTAGTTGCAGTAGTTTGCGGGCCTACTGCAATTCCCTGTATTGCAGTAGATTTGCAGTCGTTTGCAGTAGCCGGAAAATAGAGGTTTTCACGCTGCAAAACCGCCTCTTTTCGCTTTAGGCTGTTTACTGCATTCCAGGCCGTGCGATTCTTCACCCCGAGTTTTTCCATGGCCGCTACCCATTCGTTTGCCCGGAGGCCTTTTGCAGCGAACGGCTCGAGGGCTTGCAGGGCCTTGCGCTCCGATTCTTTGTGGCCGTCGGAGCCGGCTATCTCGATGGTGCCGGCGGACCTCGCGAGCACGAACCCGCCCGCGCCGTTACCCCCTATGGAGAACGTCACGTCGCGGGGTAGCCAGCCCTCCCGGTCTTTCTCGCGGCGGAGGCTTATTTGTCCAGTTCGCTCGCGGTCGAACGACTGGACGGGGCGGAGGTTCCACATGACGTCTACCTCGTCCTTCTTCCGCCCCGAGCCCCTCGCCCCGGTCCCGTCTTTGGGTACGTGGTCGAGCATGAGGGTAGCCACGCCCCTACTCCGCGCGGGGTGGATGTAGTGCGCGGCGAAGATCGCTATATCGTTCGATGCGTTCTCGTCTAGCCCGTTGCCGGCGAGGAACCCTATCCACGAGTCAAAGCAAACGAGGGCGGGCTTGATGCGCTCCAGCTTCGACTCGTAAGCTCGCCGCCCCTCCTCGGTCGTCGGTAGGCTCGGGTCGGGGTAGTAGTGCAGTAGGCGGGTCAGAATGGCGGGGTCTGCCCCCATAGCCTTTAGCCTCTCGCCCATGATCCGGGCCATGTTCTCTTTGTCGAAGAGTAGGACCGGGGCTCCCCGCTCGAGGACCCGGAGGATTATCCAGAGCATAACGAACGTCTTGCCGTGCCCAGGGCCGCTGTATATGACGTGAGATCTCCCCTCGAGGACGATGCCCTCGACGAGTTCTGTAGGGGGCTCTATGCCGTTCTGTAGGACGGCCCCGAGGTCCACGCGGCCGTCGTCGCGCTCCTCGGGGGGCGTCCACTCGGGGGCCTCGTCTATCAGTCGCCGGAGGCCTTCGGCCGTCCCGCCGGCGTCCGCCCACTCGCGGAGATCCCCGCCGGGACCGACCCCGGGGAGGTCCAGGACCTTGACGCTCGCCGCCTTACCGTAGATC
>JADDPY010000380.1 GCA_016781635.1 Rubrobacter sp. | reverse complement strand
GACATGTGAGTCGTTTTACGTTAGCTTATTCACCATGAGAAAGCATGAGGGGGGCTTCGCGCCCCGAGACGCCGCGGAGTGGTTCGAGAGCAGATCTTACAAGCATGAAGCATTCTCGGACCTTTCGGAGTTGGGACGGCTCAAGAGGGAATCTGGCCGCACCGTAAGCCTGGTCCTACCGTCCCGCAACGTCGCCGACACGGTCGGCGGGATTCTGGACGAGGTACGGACCCTGAACGAGAATATGCCCGATGGCACCCTGCTCGTAGATCAGACCATCGTCGTGGACGCAGACTCGGAGGACGGCACCGCCGACGTCGCCCGCCGCAAGGGGGCAGAGGTCTTCTCGGAGAACGCACTCCTCTCCAACTACGGCGGCGCGCACGGCAAGGGTGACGCCATGTGGCGCAGCCTCTCCGTCGCAACAGGCGACATCGTGATGTTCGCCGACGCCGACACCCAGGACTTCAAATCGCAGTTCGTCTACGGCACTCTGGGCCCCATGTTCACGACGCCGGGCGTGCGTTTCGTCAAGGGGGCGTTCAGGAGGCCGTTCAAGAGCGACGAGGCCACTCAGCCGGACGGCGGCGGACGCGTTACGGAGCTTACGACAAAGCCCCTCTTCAACCTCTTCTACCCCGAGCTGACCGGGTTCGTGCAGCCTCTGGCCGGCGAGTTCGCCGCCGACAAGGAGCTTTTCGCCTCCATACCGTTCCTCACCGGCTATGCGGTGGAGACCGGCGTCATGATAGACGTCCTCAAGAAGGTCGGCCTCGGAGCCATGGCCCAGGTGGACCTCGGCACCCGCCAGAACCGCCACCAGCCCCTCTTCGACCTCGGGCGCATGAGCTACTCCGTCCTCCGCGCCGTCGCAAGACGCCTGCGCCAGGACGGCCGCCTGCAGCAGGTTCGAGACCCCGGGCTGCCGGACTCGCTCTTCCAATTCAGCGAGTACCTGCATGCCGTCGCCACCCCCGAGGGCCTGGCGCTCCGCGAGCACGTCGAGGAGCTCGTCGAGCGTCCGCCCCTCGCCGAAGTAATGAGCTTCGGTTAGGATACCGGCATGTCCGGCATTCACGACATGGGGGGCCGACGCGAGGAGTTCGGCCCCGTCGATAAAAGCCAGCACGAGCTCGAAGACTGGGAGCGTCTGGCTGACGCGGTGAATTACGTCTTGAACGCGAAGGGCCACAAGACCACCGACGAGATGCGCCGGGCGATCGAGAGCCTGGAGCACTACCGGGAGATGAGCTACTACGAGCGTTGGGCCGCCGCGGCCGAGACCCTCGTAGTCGAGAAGGGTCTCCTCACCCGCGAGGAGATAGACGAGCGGGCCGCGGCCCTCGAAAGGCGCTGGGAGAACGGGTGATCCGCCCCGTAAGAGCGGCCCGCTTCCGGCCGGGAGACGCCGTGCGCGTCCCAAACGTGGAGAAGAAAGGCCACGTCCGCACCCCCGCCTACGTCAAGGGCAAGCACGGCTATGTTACGGCCGTGCTCGGCGAGTTTCCCGACCCGGAATCCCTGGCCTACGGCGGCGCTGGCCTCCCCGAGAAGCCGCTCTACAGGGTACGCTTCCGCCAAGCCGATCTGTGGCAGGGCTACGGGGGCCCGCCGGACGACACGCTTCACGTCGACATCTACGAGCATTGGCTCGAACCCGCGAGCGAGGAGGGCTAAAGTGAGCGAGAACGGCCACGATGAGCACGGACACGAGCACCCGCATGAGGAGTCCGGTCACGAGGGCAGCCCGTGGGCGGCGCGCATACGGGCCGTCGAGGAGCTGCTTGCCGAGAGGGGCATCCTGACGCACGAGGAGGTCGAGGCGCAGATCGGGTACATGGAGGCTCGCTCCTACGAGAACGGCGCCCGCCTCGTCGCCCACGCCTGGACTGACCCCGGCTTCAAGGAGCTGCTCCTGCGGGACACCAAGGCCGCCTGCTCCCAGCTCGGCATCGACGCCTCGGGCACCGTCGAGTTCGTCACCGTCGAGAACACCCCAACGACCCACAACCTCATCGTCTGCACCCTCTGCTCCTGCTACCCGCGCGCCATCCTCGGCCGCCCGCCCGACTGGTACAAGAGCCCCGCGTACCGTTCCCGTGCCGTCGTCGAGCCGCGCGCCGTAATGAAGGAGTTTGGGCTAGAGATACCGGAGGACGTCTCGGTCTCCGTGCACGACTCATCCGCAGACGTCCGCTACCTCGTCCTCCCCATGCGCCCCCCCGGGACGGAGGGCATGACCGAGGAGGAGTTGGCCGGGCTCGTCTCCAGGAACTGCCTCGTAGGGACGGCTGTACCACAGTACAAGGCCAGAGAACGGGCCAGCTCGTAAGGAGCCGGCGATACCGTCGGAACTGCGATTACCCTCGTAAGGAAAATTTCGGCAGCGGCTCGTCCCTCTTGACGAGCTCGGAGAGCTCCTCGGCCGGGACCGGCTCGCTGAAGTAGAAGCCCTGCACGAGATCACAGCCGTGTTCGCGCAGGTAGTCGAGCTGCTCCTCGGTCTCCACCCCCTCGGCGATCACCCTGAGCTGCAAGTTATGGGCAAGGTTGATGATAGAGGCCACGATGGCTGCATCGTTCGGGTCGGTCGCGATGTCGCGGACGAAGGAGCGGTCCACCTTTAGGGCGTCGAGAGGGAAGCGCTTGAGGTAGCTCAGGGACGAGTAGCCGGTGCCGAAGTCGTCGATGGAGAGGTTGAGGCCCAGACGAACCCTGAGCTCGTCCAGCATGGCGCTGCTAACCGGCGCGTCCTCCATGAGCAGGCTCTCCGTAAGTTCCAGCTCCAGACAGCTCGGGTTTATCCCCGTCTCGTCCAGGATCCGCGAGAGCCTCCCGGTGAGGTCCCCCCCCTTGAACTGGCGGCTGGAAAGGTTCACGGCCACGCGCAGGGGCGGCAGTCCCTCCATCTCCCACGCCTTCCCCTGCTCGCAGGCGGCGCGGAGCGCCCATTCTCCGACCGGTACGATCAGGCCGCTCTCCTCCAGGACGTGGATGAACTCCTGCGGCTGGACCAGATCCGAGTATGGCTGCCACCGGAGCAGGGCCTCGGCACCCACTATCTTTCCGGTAGCAAGGTCCACCTGGGGCTGGTAGTGGAGCACGAACTCATCCCTTTCGAGGGCGCCGCGCAGGCTGTTTTCCAGCGAGAGACGCTCGTGGGCCTGGGCGTTCATCTCGGGCGTGTAGAACTGGTACGTGTTGCGGCCGAGCTGCTTGGCGTGGTACATGGCGGCGTCGGCGTCCCTGACCAGGTCCTCGTCCGGGCTCGGCGGGCTGACCGCGATGCCTATGCTCGTGGTGATAAAGACCTCGTGGCCGTCGAGATCGAAGGGCCTGGTGAGGGAATTTATTATCTTCTGCGCCACGAGGGCGGCGTCTTGCCCCTCCGTCAGACCTTCCAGGATTATGGCGAACTCGTCACCCCCCATGCGGGCCAAGGTGTCGGTCTCCCGCACGCAGGCGCTCAGGCGCCGCGCCGTGTTCTTCAAGAGCTCGTCTCCGGCCTCGTGGCCCAGGGTGTCGTTGACGGCCTTGAAGCGGTCGAGGTCCAGGACCATGAGCGCTACCAGCTTCTCGTTGCGGTCGGCGCGGGCCAGGGCACGGGCGAGGCGATCCCCGAACAAGACGCGATTGCCGAGGCCGGTCAGGTGATCGTAACGCGCCATGTACGCGAGTTGTTCCTCCGCTCGCTTGCGCTCGGTGATATCGATGACAGCGTGTACCGCCCCCTGGGGACATCCCTCGGCGTCCACGACCGGGGTCGCAGAGGCGGAGAGGTCCTTGCTCTTGCCGCCCTCCGTTCGGAGGGTGATCTCGTAGGAGCCGGCGCCCCCGGGGGCCGTCCTGCTCAGTATCTCCTCCCGCCCCGCTTCGTCCACAAACTCCAGGAGCGACCTCCCCACGAGCTCCTGCGGCGCCATCTCGAAGATAGCGGCGTAAGCCGCGTTGCAGTAGGTGATCTTCTCCTCCGCGTCGATGATCCCAAACCCCTCCTGGACGGTCTCGACGAGCATCCGGTACTTCTCCTCGGAATCCTGCAGCGCCTCCTCGGCCCGCTTGCGCTCGGTGATGTCCCGCAGGATGACGATGAGCCGGGGGCGGCCCTCCTCCCGTATGATCTTGATGCCGGTCTCGACCGTCACCCGCCGCCCGCTCGCGTGCAGGATCGCGGTCTCCTGGTGGTCCCCCTCCACCCGACCGTCGTGCTTACGTTCGAGCCTTTCGCCGAATGCCTCCCTCTCCTCCGCGACGACGAGGTCCAGGACCGACGGCAAGGACATCAACTCTTCCGGGCCGTAGCCGCTGATGCCGCTGAAAGCCTCGTTCGTGTAGACGATGTGCCCGTCTTGCAGGATGAGGAGGCCCTCACCTACCTCGCTCTGGGCATGGAGCAGGGCCTCGTAAAGGTCCTTCTGTCGACGCAACCTCTCCTCGGAGCGCTTTCGCTCCGTGATGTCGCGGGCGATGGTCGAGTAGCCGATGGGATCGCCGTTAGTGTCCCGGATCTCTGAGATGGTCAGGGAGACGTCTATGAGCTTGCCGCCCTTCGCCATGTGCACGGTCTCGTAAGTTCTCACGCTCTCCCCGTTCCTGAGCTTCTCCAGGAGGTTCAGCATCTCGTTCAGGCGGTCGGGTGGGGCCAGTTCGAAGCCATAGCCCCCCACGACCTCCTCGTCCCCGTAGCCGTAGAGCCTCCGTGCCCCCGAGTTCCAACTCGTGATGACCCCGTCGAGTGTCCTGCCCATGATCGCGTCGTCCGAAGACTCCACGACGGCCACCAGCCTGGAGCGAGCCTCATTCTCCCGCTCGCGACGATCACCCCGCAGCTTCGCCTCTTGCTCCTTGCTGCGCCGGTTCAACACAAACTGGACGTAGGCGAGGAAGGCGACGAGCGCTACCGGAGTGGCCCCGCGGCCCAGCCACTCCGCGGGCCGCTCCGGTAAGAGCGCGCCGGGGAGGTCCCCGCCGCCGAAGGGGTAGGCCTCCAGGACGGACTGCGCAATCCACAGAAGGGCGGCGAGCGCGATCCCCAGAGGCAGCAGCCTTCTCTCCACGCGGATGTCCCCGCGAAGGAGCTTGCCGGCCATCTCTTTTGACCGCCAGGCCAGACGGACCACGCCGCGCCAGGCGCGGGCCACGACGCCGGTCGCGACCAGAAAGACCGCCGCGAGCACGACCACCACCGCCGCGAGGACCGCGAAGATCAGGGTCCGCGTCCGCCCGAGGGCCTGATCCATCCTCCCCTCCGCCCTCGCTGCCTGCTCACCGCGCAGTTCTCGACCCTCCCGGTCCAGCGCCGCCTCTAGCTCGGCGCGCAGGGACGCGAACCGGCGCTCGTCAGCCCTTACGGCCCGACCGGTGCTCAGGGTCTCCTGAATCCCGGAGATGGCGCCGTCGAACCGCTCTCTCAGATCGGCCGCACGCCCCCGCTCTCCCTCGTCGAGCGGCAGCTTCTCGAAACGGCCGAGCGCAACCCTGAAGTTCTTGGCGTTACTCGAAATGCTCTTCGACCGCTCGGGCGTAGGGTCTCGCAGGTAATCCTCGAAGGCGCCCTCGACCCCGGCGACGGCGCCGCTCATCTTCGCCATCTCCTCCAACTTCTTGGGGCTGCTCGGCCCGCCCCCGCCCACGTTCTCCCTCGTCTCGTCGCCCAGGATGCGCTTGACCGCGGTGAGGTCCCCGTCGATGCGGCCTCTCGCCGCCTCTTGCTTATCGTTCTTATCCAGCAGGGATTCGCCCACGGTCTCGTACTCGTCGTACAGGGCCTCGATCCCGTCTCCCTCGGCAGACCCCCCCACGAGGTCTTCGTATCGGGTCCTCTCCCTCTCGAAGGCGTCCCGGGCTTCGACCACGTCCTCGCGGTGCTTCGGGTCGTCCGTACGTGCGTAGGCTATGGTCCCCCGCCCGATCCCGGCGACACCCCCTTGCATCCCGGCGACCGCAACGCCCGCCTCATCCCCGATATCGGCGGTCCTCTCCAGGGAGTCGCGCGTGCCTTCGAGGCTCCGCACGGCGTACAAGGCAACCGCGGCGAAAAGGACGAGCAAGACCGCGAAGCCGATCCAAATTCCACGCGTCGTGGCGTCCTTCACGCCGATATTTCTTGAACGAAATTAGGACGCAAGGCACGGTTCACAGTAGCCAGCAACACAGGTTTCTTTATGCGAGGCCGGTCCGACCTTTTAAGCTTCAACGGCTCTCTCCGCCCGGTCCAACAGCATCCGCATGCCGGCCATCACCTTACAGAGAACGAACTTACCCCCCTTGCCGAGCATGCTTTCTCCATTTTACTCCAACGAGAGACCGGCAGCGTGGCGCCGGTCTCCGCATGAGCCCGTGGACCGGCGAGGCTGTGCGGGGGCGCGGGGAGGGACTTCCCCGCGCAACCCCTCCCCCCGTTCGCGCTAGCTCACCTTCTCCTTCTCTTCTTCCCTCACGTTGGCCGCGAGGACCTTGTCGATGAGGTTCGGTGGCACCTCCTCGTAGTGGCCGGGCTCGACGTGGAAGTTGGCCCTGCCGCCCGTGATAGAGCGCAGGTCGCGGGCGTAGGTCAGCATCTCGACCTGCGGGACCTCGGCCTGTACAACCTGCCGCTCGCCGCGCTGCTCTATTCCCATCGGCCTCCCCCGCCTCCCCGAGAGGTCGCCCATGACGTCCCCAACAAGCTCCGTGGGGGCCAGAACCTCGACCTTCACGTAGGGCTCCAGCAGGACGGGCCGTGCGTTCTCGACGGCGTTCTTGAAGGCCATCGAGCCCGCGACCTTGAAGGCGGCCTCGGAGGAGTCC
>JADDPY010000145.1 GCA_016781635.1 Rubrobacter sp. | reverse complement strand
CCCGCAAGACCCCGGCATCGTCGAGGTCGTGCCGGGTTCCCTGACGCGTGTGGCGGCCCCGGGTAAGCACATCGTCAACATCTCCAGCGGCGGCAAGATGAAGGACACCTGGGTCCTGAAGGGGTAGGCCCGCAGCCTACGCGGAGCTGACCCAGAACGCGCTCTGGATCGGCTTGCGTAACCGCTACCTGTGGTTCTTCAGGGGACTTCGGTGATTCAGCCATCGACGGCCACATCGGAGCGTTGCAGGCCGATGAGCCATCATGGAAATCGAGCGCTATCCGCCGGAGCCTGTCCATCGTCTCAGCCTCGATCCACTCGTCGCGCCTGCGGCGCAGCGTAGTGGCCGAGCAATTCTCTTCGGCGATCCGCCAGCAGGCGCAGCCGAAGACCAATTACCTGCGCTTGATGACCTCTCAGATAATGGAGTAGCTCGTGCCCTACTTACACATAGATGCGCCGCTTCCCTATTGGCGCAGCTTCCAGGTCGAGAAGGTTACCGATCCAAGAACTTCGACATAGTTTCGGGTGGGAGCGGCCTCGCGAAGTAGTAGCCTTGACCCAGGTCGCAGCCCATCTCCATAAGCTGTACGGCCTGCTCCTCGGTTTCCACACCCTCGGCTATGACCTCCATACCAAAGGTATGGGCTAGATCAACGATCGTTTGCACGATAACCGTGTCTTCTACATCCTCTCCAAAAGCCCAGATGAACGACTTGTCTATCTTCAGGGCATCTGTCGGTAGACTTTTGAGGTAAGAGAGCGAGGAATATCCCGTCCCGAAGTCGTCGATGGAGAAGCGAACCCCCAGCTTCTTGAGTTCATCCAGAGCGGCAGTATTGCCTTCCCGAGCCTTTACGTAGACCGTTTCTGTGATGTCCAGGCTCAAAGAACCTGCTTCGAGTCCGGTCTCCCGCAGAATCCCTTCTACAGTCCTCGCCAGATCGGGACGCTCGAGCTGCTTGGCAGAGAGGTTCACGGATATTACCCACGGCTGTATGTGAGGGTACCTCTCTTGCCACTCTCTGGCGTGCTCGCAGGCCTTCTTTAGCACCTTCTCTCCCATGGGAACTACCAGGCCGCTGTCCTCGGCGGCTGGTACGAATTCTTGGGGGTAGAGTAGCCCCCGCTGTGGATGCTGCCACCTTACCAAGGCCTCCATCCCCCATACGTACTTCTCCTCAGACCGGAGGTCGATGATGGGCTGGTAATGGACCACGAACTCTTCGGCTTCTACGGCACGCCGCAGCTCGTTCTCCATCTTCAAGCGCCTTAGGGCCTGCTCGTACATAACCTGCTCGAACACCCGGTATCCCAAGCCTCCTTTCTTGGCCCGGTACATGGCCGTGTCGGCGTTCCTGAGCAGATCCTTCGGAGAGGTCGTGTGGACGGTACCCAAAGCTATGCCGATGCTGGGTTTGATAAACAACTCCTGCCCCCCAAGGCCGAACGGCTCTCGGTGAGCTTCTATGATCCGCTCGGCTACCCGCACTGCATCAGCGGGTTCCTCGACGTTCTCCACCAAGACGGTGAACTCGTCCCCGCCTAGTGCTCCGTTCCTCAAAGGCGGTACACATAAGCAAGTGG
>JADDPY010000011.1 GCA_016781635.1 Rubrobacter sp. | reverse complement strand
GCTTCGGAATGTTAGTTGTTTGATTAATCCCCGGTCGTGCGGTATGGTGCGTGAATGGCACGAACAGCACAACCAATCACGCTGGCTGACGACGAGCTCCGCTCGATTCGCACCCTCATCCGTCGTGGCAGCACGGCGGCACGTACGCAGACCCGCGCCCGAGTGCTCGATCTCTTGCATCGGCAGTAGCATCCCGCCGCGATTGCCGATACCCTGGGCGTGAGCGTCGCAACCGTTTTCAACATCAAACGGCGCTACCTGACGGAAGGGCTAGACGCCGCCCTGCGCGATAAGCCGCGTTCAGGCAAGCCCGCCACCATTGATGGTACCGCGCGCGCCCACATCACGGCCCTCGCGTGCTCGTCGGCCCCCGACGGCCATGCCCGTTGGACCTTGCGCTTGCTGGCCGACAAAGCGGTCGAATTGGGCTTCTGCGACAGCATCTCGCACACCTCCGTCAAAGAGATTCTGAAAAAACCGCGCTCCAGCCACACCTGAAACGGCAGTGGTGTAGCGGCGCAATCACCGCGGAGTATCTCGCACGCATGGAAGACCTCCTGCACCTGTATCGCCTGCCCTACGACCCGCGCCGTCCCGTCATGTGCTTTGACGCATTGCCGGTCCAACTCCTCGGCGAGGTCGTCATGCCGTTACCAATGCAGGCGGATCAGCCGACGTGCGTTGATTATGAGTATGCGCGTGGTGGGACGGCGGTCCTGCTGGTCGCCTTCGAGCCGTTGACGGGCAGGCGACTGGTCGAGGTCAGTACCCAGCGAACGAAGGCCGATTACACTGCCGCTTTCAGCAGCGCGTGGCAGCGATGTGGCCCGCTGCCGAGCAGATCGTGCTGGTCCAGGACAACCTGAACACGCACAATGCCAGTTCCTTTTATGAACACCTCCCGGCCGCTGAGGCCTTTGCCTTGATGCAGCGCTTCGAGTTCCACTACACACCAAAAGGGCTCCTGGTTGAATATCGCCGAGCTTGAGCTCTCTGCCCTCTCCCGCATGTGCCTATCCCGGCGCATCGGTTCGATCACGGAACTTGATGACCAGATCCAAGCCCTGGTTGCTGAACGCAACGCGTTACACATCACCGTTGACTGGCAATTCTCGATCATGGATGCACGTGACAAACTGCGCCGCCACTACGAAAAGGTCACGTCTAAAGACTAATATTCCAGAGCACTACGCTGGTGCAGCTGTTCCAAAAGTTCGTCCAAGTCCGCCATAGTGCCGAACTCAGCCATAATGTCCTGGTAGTCGCTGATGTCGTAGCCGTTGTCGTCGTTGGGCGATTTGTAGATCGGCGACAGCCAGACGACATCCACGCCCAGCTCCCTGAGGTAGTCAAGCTTTTGGATGATTCGGCGCAGATCGCCGATGCCGTCGCCATTACTGTCCTGAAAGCTACGAGGATAAATTTGATACACGACGCTTTCTTTCCACCAGGTCCGCTTCATAGTTCCTGCTTCTCCCATAACACGCGCATTGTTTGTGGGCGGCTGCAGCGTTTATGCCCATTCGGCAATCAGGATCTC
>JADDPY010000114.1 GCA_016781635.1 Rubrobacter sp. | reverse complement strand
CATCAATGAGATCGCTGGCGTATTGAGGATAGGTGTGCTTCTGGCATTGGCGGTGGTTGTAGCAGGAGACAAACAGCTGCACCGTGCGGCGTAACGCGACGAGACACCACGAGAAACAGTGTGACCTCCGGGCGAGGCGAGCGAGGTGCTGCCGAAAGTCAGCATTAAAGCCTTCCACGGCATACGTCTCACGTTTATCGGGCATCGGGTCATGCTTGCCGTCCGCAGACACGAAGCCTTGGTAGGTCGAGAATTCAGCGCTATAGTAGCGCACAGCCGGCGGGCACTGATCCAAGATCGCGTGCATGACGTCAGCCGTCGTGCTCCCACTACGTCCTAGCTCAGCACAGCGCGTGTCACCCGATCCACTATGGTTACGACCTACACCTCATTTTTTTGCTCCTGATACATGAAAAATTCATCCATCTCAATCACGTCGTGCGTCTCGATGAGCGCACGGGGTGGAGGTAGCTGCTCCACGTACGCGTTAACCCAGTTCGCCACGCTTTGTGAGTTGACCTTAAGGGTGCGGGCAATGCAGCGCAGGTTCATCCCATGGACATACAAGTGGATGGCCTGCTGACGGACGGCATCACTATCACCGTGCGGTTTGGGTAGCAGGGGAGAACGTCTGCCACATCCATTACATCGATACCGTTGACCTCCGGAGTGATTATAACCAGTGCGCACTTGGCACCGGCTGAACTAAGATGAAGGGCAAGCATAGGTCATACTGCAAGTTTACCATCACCGCGACGTTAGGCACTCCCCACAATCTTTCGCTCCACATAAGTACTTGGACAGATTTAGCTCAAGCTAAACTTTGAGATATTGATGCACAACCGTGTTCCTACAGCCGCGAGCGCTTGTCTAACGGTGTAGAACAAGCCCTCCGTTGTTTCGTAATCCTTGGGCGCGAGCCATTCATATATAGTGGACCCATACATTCAGACACAGAGCCGGATCAGGTCGGGGAGACTGACACGATGCAAAAGACGTACACAGCAACCTTCAAGGCCCAAGTCGTCTTGGAGCTCTTAAAGGAAGAGAAGACCCAAGTTCAACTGGCGTCGGAGTATGGCGTCCATCCCAATCAGCTCCGTGAATGGAAAACCCAGGCACTCAAAGCGCTCCCGGCGGCCTTCGAGAAACGTGACTCGCTGGAGGCCATGCGCGCCGCCCACGAGCAGCAGTTGCAGGACTTGTACGCCGAAATCGGCCGGCTCACGACCCAGGTGACCTGGTTGAAAAAAAAGTTGGGGCTCTGACGCGCATGGAGCGCCTTGCGCTGATCGACCGCGAGGCGCAGGAGCTGCCGCTGACACTGCAAGCCGCCCTGCTCGGGCTCAATCGCACCAGCCTGTACTACCAGCCAGCGCCGCCCGCGCCTGAGGAAGTTGCCATCAAGCATGCGCTTGATCGCATCTATACCGACAACCCGGTCTACGGCTCCCGGCGCATCGCGGTGCTGCTGACGCAAGCCTACCAGCTCGTTGTCAAGCGCAAGGCGGTGCACCGCCATATGCGCGAGATGGGCATTGCCGGTATCTGTCCACGGCCCAACGTGAGTAAGCGGAACCCGGAGCACCGGATCTCTCCCTATCTGTTACGGGGCGT
>JADDPY010000669.1 GCA_016781635.1 Rubrobacter sp. | reverse complement strand
CACCACAACAGGAGGTACCAACGGAAGCGTATCTAAGCAGAAATGTCGCCTATCAGACAGATAGCTCGTTCGTCCATCGTCGTTTCGTTACCACTTCAACAGTCATCAATAACCACACACGGAAGGAACACATCATGTTGAATGAAGTCATGGTTAAGATCGCCGCCCTTACACAGATGCTGCGCGCCCGCTTCGAGCAGGAAGAAGGCCAGGGCATGGTCGAGTACGCCCTCATCCTGGTTCTGGTTTCTGTCGTTGCGCTCATCGCGCTCGGCGCCATCGGCACTAACGTCAACACCATCTTTGGAACAATCCGCGACGCACTAGTTGCACCCTAGTACTTCCTGGCCTGAGCAACTTTGTGTTGTCATGGCGAATAAGCGGTCGGCGCGAACGACTGCTGTCATCAATAATCACACAGAAGGAACCCATCATGTTGAACGAAGTCATGGTTAAGATCGCCGCCCTTACACAGATGCTGCGCGCCCGCTTCGAGCAGGAAGAAGGCCAGGGCATGGTCGAGTACGCCCTCATCCTGGTTCTGGTTTCTGTCGTTGCGCTCATCGCGCTCGGCGCCATCGGCACTAACGTCAACACCATCTTTGGAACAATCCGCGACGCACTAGTTGCACCCTAGTACTTCCTGGCCTGAGCAACTTTGTGTTGTCATGGCGAATAAGCGGTCGGCGCGAACGACCGCTTATTCGCGTATAAGGCCACACTGGAAAGAAATGAGGACGCGGTTATGCTACGTAACTTTTTCGGTCGGGAGGCGGGCCAGGCGTCGGTGGAATTCCTGCTCATCTTCGCGTTTGCTGTCATCTTTCTTGTCGCTGGCCTGGCGTTGTTGGCCTTGGCAGGCCCTGCATTCCTCCCCTAGTTGGATTGGTAGGCTAGACGTGCGATACATAGTTGTTGTTCTGAGCGGAGTCAAGCACCTGAGCATTTCGGCTGCAATCGAGAGCTGCTTGGCTGCGCTCAGCCTAACAGGTTCGTGTATGTTTAGAGAGCCTCAGTCACACGCGCTGTCGCCCGTCGTCATCTGTGATCATCCGCGCAGTGTGAAACGATGAGACGTCGCCCCGGCTCACCGAAAGCGGGCCAGGCCATGGTTGAGTTTGCCCTGATGGCTCTGCTGTTCCTGGCAATACTCTTTTTGATCATCGAGCTTGGTATTGTTTTCTCGATCTACGTCGGCTTGACTAACTCTGCGCGGGAAGCCGCACGCGTGGGATCGATTTATCAGTACCCAACTCCCAGATCGTTGAATACCTCAACTGCCGCCGCGGCTACCGCTGCTCAAAATACCGTGGACGTAGCCCGCGAAGCGGCGATGAACCAGGCGATTGACGCTACGCTCAACCCAATAATCGCCGGCACCCGGGCGCAGCTGGGAACACCTCAGTTTACCTACCCCGATCCG
>JADDPY010000423.1 GCA_016781635.1 Rubrobacter sp. | reverse complement strand
CACCATAACCATTGTTGCTCGCTTTCCTTCAGGGGGTTAGGCACGCGGTGCCTATAGCAAAAGCTTCTTGCGTACCGGATCGGGTACGCCGCTGGTAAGATGTTGGGCCAGAGGGCGCCGCCTTCCTATGTCCAGAGCCCGCGATTCGCCTCCGCTAAAAGGTCTCGCGGGCTCTACCTTTATCCGTCATGGGCAGTATATACCACAACATCCGACATTGATAGGGCAAATGTAGGATGTTGTTGAATATACCAGCATATACTGGTAACATGTGGTAGATGCCACGAGTAGCACGAAAAGGAAGGAATACTACATGGTGCATGAATCTCTAGCGCAGAGGCTGCGAGTATTGCGTGCCCAGAAAGGGTGGACGCTGGTCGAGGCAGCTCGTCATACAGGCATCGGCAGGGACACACTTTCTGACCTGGAGCGCGGGCGCCAGCATCCCGTCATGCCAACCTTGACAAAACTTGCAAAAGGGTACGGGGTCCCGGTCGAAGATCTCCTCGAGGAGTCCGTCGGCGCGGGAAAAACTGAGGCCCCGACCCCGGGGCCGGATGCATCGGAACCGATGCATTTTGATTTGGTTATCGCGATGGACATGACGGAGTTCGCACAGTACATAGCGACGCTTGACGATGACACGGTGCAGGGACTTCGGGAACAGCTAGACGCGGAAGCCGCGCGACGCCGCTCAACGGATGTCAAGGCTTTGCAACGCCTTGCCGTTCGGAGCTTCATAGCGGGCTTAGACCTACAGGTTCGTAAGGAACAGGTGACTCGAGAGCAACTTACCGAGATCGCTGCCACAATCTCGTGATCGTAATACGGGTACTTGGCGGGAGGGGGGCTACGTGATGCCGCTTCGCCCCGGTCCGTCCCCTATGGCCTCCGAAGAGTACGGGCGCCCGGACAAGGTATTAAGCATAGTTATCGGGGTGCTTGGGGAAGGCTACATAATACTTGAAGGAGGGGCCTTCGCTCCGCTCGCCCCCGGTCCCCGACGCATGGGCCGTTTCGACCGGTGCGGAGCCTTCCGTTTGCCCTATTTGTCTACTTTGTCCACGAGCAAAGCAGAGAAAGAGAGTGAGCCTGCTCGCGCTCCCCCACGACAGGCGGGACCACGGGCGGAGACACCGAACGAGAGGAGCAAGACGATGGCTGGAGGAAAGAAGATCAAGGCCAACCCGAAGAAGGGGGTGCTTTACGAGGGGCTCGTGCAGCCCCTGGAGAAGTCCCACGGCGGGACCGTAAAGATGATCGGCGGCATCAGGAACGCCAAGAACAAGATGCCCAAGCCCATCCGGGACCGCTTCCCCGACTTCTAGGCCGCGACCGACCGGGGGGCGGACCTCGCCCCCCTCGAGAGAGGAGATGGGGTTGATAGACGAGGTGGCGAGCATCGAGGCTGCAGAGGCGTCCATCGACTCGTTCATCGAGCGTAGGGCGAGGGCAACGCCGCCGAGAACGCCCGGGAGATGATGTGGAAGGAGTCCGTGAGAAAGCACCACGACAAGCTACGGACGGAGCGCCTGTGGGAGCGCCTTCGCTATCACGAGATGATGCTGCGGGTCCACTCGGAGACGTTCGAGGCCTTGCTGAAAAAACACCG
>JADDPY010000623.1 GCA_016781635.1 Rubrobacter sp. | reverse complement strand
TTAACGGTGAGCTAGAAGTCAGCTACGCCTTCGTGTCCGTCGATGCGCTGCTGGTTTGGTTCGGTGCGCTCGCTGCGCTCAGCCTCGCAACGGTCTGGCGGCGGCGCGGTGTTCATTAATTGCGTCAGTGCTACGGCTCAAGGTGAGGACGCGCACAACGATCTGCGCGTCCCACACTTAGCCACAACAACCTGGGTCTTCGCCACTTTTGGTGATCCAAGATCCTGTAGTTCCATTGGGGCATTGGCTATCGCGCTACCATTGCCGCCACTGAGCGTGAAGGCATCAACGCACCGGAGTTTTACGCTGCATTGCCCAATCAAGCCAATCGGCTTCACCAAATTTGACGAAGATCCAGGTGGTTACGAGTTAGTCTGTAAGGAGCTTACGGAAGAACTTCTTTGCCCAGAGGGCGCCCGCAGCCTTATTCCGCCGGCTCTCACCATGATATCGAGGACATTGCCGTCCTGATCGACCGCGTGCCACAAGGAGTGCGTCTTGCCGTTGATCTTCAGGAACACCTCATCCATGTGCCATTTGTCTCCAGGGCGGGCACGACGGCGCCGAAGCTGAGTGGCATAGGAATGCCCGAACGTGTGAGACCATTGGCGAATCTTTTCGTAGGAGACGACGATGCCGCGCTCTGCCAAGCGTTCCTCCACGTCACGATAGCTGAGGCTAAAGCGGAAGTACAGCCACACTGCATGCGAGATGATTGCTTGCGGAAAGCGGAAGCCTTTGTACGGCGATGAGCCAGTGTCGATTGTGTGCACGCCCCGAGTATGCCATAGATTCCGACGCACTCGGCAGGTACGACCTCAATCTGACAATACCTGGATGACCGCGGCTATTCCGCTCGCCATGTTGATCGGTGATGATGACCCGACGTCGCGCACGATGGTGCGCAACATGTTGACCGAAGAAGGCTAGCGCATCCACGATGCGCCAGATGGAACCGTAGTCCTCAACATGCTCCACGCGCAGCGGGAGCGCTTTGACCTCGTCTTGCTTGACCTGATAATGCCTCGCACCACCGAATGGCAGTGCCGCAGTCAACAGCGCCAGGACCGCGCTATCGCGGACATCCCCGTGGTGGTGCTGTCCGCGAGCGTCAATGTCCTGCAGTAGGACGTGCCCGTCGATACCACAATCGATGCAGTTTTGGCAAAACCATGTGACCTCGTGAACCAGCTGGAGGTTTTCGAACGCTTTCTCCCTCCGGCCACAGCGGGATCTAGCGACTGGGACGCTCGCAGCACGCTCAGCCGCGGATCTTCTCTCCGCTATCTGGCGTCACGGGCTATAATCATGTGGAACACAGGACGAGGGTCGCTCGATGATGACGGTCGGTGGCGAAATCTAACACGGCACGTGGGTGCCGGCAGAGCAGCAGTTCTTGCTCTGGGGCGAGACGGTTGAGCCGGTGGGCCGCAAGGGGCGGCAGCCGAAGGTACGGCTTCACCCGTACCACTGCACGCCCGAAACGTTGCGCGCGCACCTGGACCACCTGGGCATCGAGACCAGCAGCCTGGCCGAGCAGCACCTCAGACTCTGGTTGCCGTCGGTGGGCAACCGGCCGGTTCCTTCCCCTGCGCTCCAAGCTGATCTGCCCCCGGTACCCGATCCAATCA
>JADDPY010000054.1:18845-25335 GCA_016781635.1 Rubrobacter sp. | reverse complement strand
TGTCCCCGGCCTTGGCCCTGTTGGAAAGGTCTATCTCCTCGGCGTGCGTTAGCAGCTTGCCCTTGTCGATGTGGGCGAAGTAGCTCGGAAGAATCTCCGGGGTCTCGGAGGGTCGCTCCGAACCGCGCGTCGTCGAAGCCTTGTTGTTTTTTTCGTTCACCGTCTTTGCAGGCATATTAGCTTCTCTTTCCCAATCGAATTCTCTCGTTTCAAGCATAGTAGTAATATACACTATCTACTATATAATTGTCAAGTAAATACAGTGGTAAAACAAGCGTGATGAGAGAGGCGGGTGGAGATGGGCAAGAAGAAGAGGAGCTATGATCAGTACTGTACGGTCGCGCGGGCTTTGGACGTGGTGGGCGAGCGGTGGACGTTGCTTGTGGTGCGTGAGCTCTCGACGGGGCCCAAGCGGTTCAAGGATCTTTTGGGGGGGCTGCCGGGGATCGGGACGAACCTTCTCACCGCCAGGTTGAAGGCTTTGGAGCAGGAGGGGATCGTCCGGCGCGCAACCCTGCCCCCGCCCGCGGGGTCCAACGTCTACGAGTTGACGGAGCTCGGATGGTCGCTGGAGCCGGTGATTGTGGCGCTCTCCCGCTGGGGTTCGAAGCTCCTGGGTGCTCCACGCGAAGAGGACGACCTGAGGCCGGGCTGGGCCGCGGTGGCGATGCGTTCGGCTGTTGAGTCGGGGGCGGAGGGCGGCTCTCCGGGAGTTTACGAGTATCGTATCGATGGCGAGGTGTTTCACTTGCGGGTCGGGGATGGCAAGGTGGAGACCCGCCAGGGGGCAGCCCCGGATCCGGACCTCGTCGTCATGGGCGAACCCGGGACCTTTCTCGCGGTGACCTCTGGAAGGCTGAGCCCGAAGGAGGCTGTGGAGTCCGGGGCGCTCCGGGTCGAAGGAGGCACCGAGGAGAGCCGGGACGCCCTACTGGCGCGCTACCTGACCGTGATCGGCCCGGCTGTGGGCTAAGGAGCGACGCTCCGGAACCGCTGAGTGTCTCCTCCGACTGGAGGTCGAACCTCTAGACCTCCAGCAGGTTCGGAGCGCTCAGGACGGACCTCATACTGGAATGACTAGCGTGTGCGGCGGTTAGCTCAAGCATCGAGATGGAGATAATCGTCTCGACCCGGACCCCGGGAAGCTGGACAAGTTCGCCGGGAGCAGGTCGAAGGTACAAGAACCATCCATGGGCATCCCCGCGCTGATGCGGGCTATCGTGAAGGCAAAGCGTGGATCTCCCCCATCTCGTTGCGCGGCCGAGTATGGGTGCGGTACGGGCACGTCCGGCCGGAGCGTTCGCGCGCACGAAAAAGGCCCCCGGAAAAACCGGGGGCCGTACCCTTTGAGTATTGCAGGTATCTGGTCTTACAGCACGTCCGCCCACAACATGTGGAGAGGCGGATAGTGTTTAACCCAGGTCCCGCAGGGAATTTCAGAAGGCCCTAGGTCAGAGCCACCTCTCCCAGAAGATACCTGCAACTGCTACTCGGTGCGTCTATCTGGATCACCTCCTCTCCGTGCTTTCAACTGTCGAGGATTCTACTACCTGCCTTCGTATTCGACAAGGATACGCAAGACACGATACAAATGCCGGTCGCCGAGATGGCGTCTTCGGCGATCAGGCCCTTCAGCCTCTGCTCCCCTCCATCTCCGCCTCCAGCGCCGTACGGACGCGCCCGAACTCCGCCTCGAGGTGCTCCACCAGCACGCGTATGTGCTCCAGTTCCCCGGAGCGCCCTGCGTTCTCTAACTCGGCACAGATGGTGGACATCTTTAGGGCACCCATGTTGCCCGAGCTTCCCTTGAGGGCGTGCGCCACCCGCCCCACAGACGCCGCGTCGCCGCCCCCGATAGCCTCCCGCAGGGCCCCGAGTTTGGGCGGCACGTCCTCCACGAATATCTCCGCGAGTTCGGCGAGGAGCTCCTGATCCCCGAGCTCGCGCAGGCCCTCGAGCACGCTCCGGTCCAGCGGATCGGTGACGCCCCCCGGCGATGTCGCCACGTCGTCGCTCGCTTTTTTGGGGATGGGTGCCCCCTCATGGGGTCGAGAAACCCAGCGTGCGAGAGCGGCGCCGAGCTCCTCGGGGTCGACGGGCTTGGCGACGTAGTCGTCCATCCCGGCCACGAGTGCCTTCTCCCTGTCCCCCTGCATGGCGTTGGCGGTCATCGCGATAATCGGGGTCCGCCGGTTCGCGTCCTCGCCTTCGCGTCGGCGTATCTCGGCGGTGGCCTCGTAGCCGTCCATCTCCGGCATCTGCACGTCCATCAGCACGACTGCGTACGGGATGAGAGCGAGCGCCTCTACGGCTTCCAGGCCGTCGGCCGCCACGTCCGCCCGGTAGCCGAGCCTCTCGAGCATCTTCACCGCGACCTTCTGGTTGACGGCGTTGTCCTCGGCCACGAGGACGCGGGCGCGCGAGCGGACCTCGTCCTCGTGGCCGTAGGTGACGAGTCGCTTCTCCTCCCCTCTCCTCCCGAGCCCATCCCCCCGCGGTGTACCCATGATCGTCGCGAGGGCGTCGAAGAGCTGGGACTGCTTTACCGGCTTCGTAAGGTAGACCTCTATGCCCGCCCACCTGGCTTCCTCCCCGTCGGCGCGTCGCCCCCCTGAGCTGGCCATCACGAGCTTGGTCGGGGCGATCGAGGGGTCGGCCTTTATCGTTCGGGCGAGCTCCATGCCGTCCATTCCCGGCATCTGCATGTCGATGATCGCCAGGTCGTAGGGTTCCCCCGCTTCGGCGGCGGAGCGCAGGAGCTTCAGGGCGCTTTGCCCATCCTCGGCGCTTCCGTTTCTCATCCCCCAGGAGGTAACCTGCTCGTACACTATCTTGCGGTTGGTCTCGTTGTCGTCCACCATCAATACCCGCAGATCGTGCAGGTCGGCGCGGGAGCCCTGGTGGACCGGCCTTGCCCCTTCGGGTTGCTTCTCCAGAGGCAAGGTAAAAAAGAAGGTGCTCCCCGCCCCAGGCTTGCTCTCCACCCCTATTTCTCCGCCCATAAGCTCCACCAGTTGCTTGCTGATGGCCAGCCCCAGGCCCGTCCCGCCGTACTTGCGGGTGGTCGAGGCGTCGGCCTGGGAGAAGGACTGGAACAGGCGCGAGTGCTGCTCCTCGCTCAGTCCTATCCCCGTGTCGGAGACCTCGAAGCGTACCACCGCCGCGTCGTCTGACTCCTCGACGAGACTAACCCTGACGACGACCTCCCCCTCTTCGGTGAACTTCACAGCGTTGCCGAGGAGGTTGACCAAAACCTGGCGTATGCGTCCCGGGTCTCCTCTGAGGCCAACGGGTACGTCGGCCTCCACGAGGCTGGCGATCTCCAGACCCTTGCCGTGCGCCCGCTCGGCGAGCAGGCCAACCGTCTCCTCCGCCGCCGAACGCAGGTCGAAGTCGATGGTCTCGAGGTCCATCTTTCCGGCCTCTATCTTGGAGAAGTCGAGGATGTCGTTGATGATGGTCAAGAGGTTCTCGCCGGAGGAGCGCACGGTCTCGGCGTACTCTCGCTGCTCGTCGTCGAGGTCGGTGTCGAGGAGGAGCCCCGTCATCCCGATGACGCCGTTCATGGGGGTGCGGATCTCGTGGGACATGTTCGCCAGAAACTCGCTCTTGGCCCGGTCGGCCTCCTTGGCGGCCTCCATCGCCTCCCCCATCGCCTCCGCCGTCCGCTTGAGCTCGGTTATGTCGCGGGCCGAGGCGAGCATCATCCGCTCCCCGCCGTAGTCTACGGGGGCTACCCGCACCTCGACGGGGAACGTGCTGCCGTCTTTGCGCCTGTGATCCGCGAGGTGAACGCCTCCGATAATCTCGTGCACCTCCCGGCCCGCGGCGCGCCGCAAGAGTGATTCGCCCTGAACCTCCCGCTCGCCCGAGGCGAGGTTCAGGGCGAAGTCCTGAACCGAGAGCGAGAGCAACTCCTCGCGTGAATACCCCAGCGAGCGGCACGCCTCATCGTTGCAGTCGACTATCCGACCGGCCTCGTCGTGCACCAGAAGGGCGTCGACGGACTGCTCGAAGAGCTGCCGAAAACGCAGCTCGCTCTCCCGGAAGTCCTCCTCGGCCTGCTTGCGCGCGGTGACGTCACGGACGATCGCCGAGGCCCTCACGACGTTGCCCTGTGAGTCCTGAGTAGGAGATACGGTCAAGGAAACGTAAATCCTTCGGCCATCCTTTGTTAGCCGGACCGTCTCCTGCACGTCTACGCTCTGCCCTTGCCCGACCTTCTCCAGGTTCTCCACTTGCATGTAGCGCAACTCGGGCGGGCAAATAACGGAGATGGATTGACCCATAATCTCCTCCGCCGAGTAACCGAAAATCCCCTCGGCGCCCCGGTTCCAGGTGACGATGGTGCCGTCCGGTGTTGCGGAGTAGATGGCATCACTGGAAGATTCGACGATGGAGGCCAGAAAGGTGCGCTCCTCCTCGGCCCGCTTACGCTCGGTGACGTCGATGATCAGACCCTCCAGCGCGACGACGTTGCCCTCCTCGTCGTATAGGCCCTGCCCGACCTCCTCCACGTGCTTTATGGTGGCGTCCTTGCGACGGATGGGGTAAGCGATCTTGAAGAGTTCGCGCCCGTCGAGGGCCGCTTGCACCTCGTCCCACACCCTCTCTCGATCTTCTTCCAGGATGAGGTCGCCGTATTCGGGTTCCCCGCGGTTCAAGAAGTCCGCAGGGCAGTAACCGGTGAGTTCCCGGGCATACTCGCTGACGAATTCCATGGGCCAATCGCCTTCGTTGAGGCTCCGGTAGACCATGGCCGGGGCGTTGGAGAGCAGGGTGGCAAAGCGGCGTTCGCTCTCGGCGAGGCGCTCTTCGGCCTGCTTTCGCTCGGTTATGTCGCGGAAATACCATACCCTGCCGTAGTTAGCGCCGTCCGCGCTCTTTATCGGGGCACTGTATCGGTCGAAGGTCCGGCCATCCTTCAGCACGATCTCGTCGCGGCTCTCCTCGTCGGGGTGTTCGTAGAGATGCGCGATCCCCGCTAGGAACTCCTCCGGATCGGCCAGTTTATGCAGTACCGCCCGTATCGCGTCCTCATCCGCCCGGCTCTCGATCACTTCCTCCGGGACTTCCCACATCTCCAGAAAGCGTCGATTGAAGGAGCGTATCCTTTTGTCATGGGAGACGACGAGGATGCCGTCGATGGAGGCCTCGCTCTGGGCCTTCAGTAAGGTCTTCTGGAAGCCCAGCTCCTCTTCGTACCGCTTGCGCTCCGTGAGATCTCGGGCGATGGCCGAGAGCCCCTCTATGGCGTTCGCCGAGTCTCTGACCGGCGAGATGGTCATAGAGACGGGGATGCGCCTGCCGTCCTTGGAGAGGCGCTCGGTCTCATACCCGGAGACGATCTCCCCCCGCGCTACCTTCAGGAACATCTCTTTCATCTCTTCCAAGTGATCGGGTGGCACGAGGATCGAGACGTGTTTGCCCGTGATCTCCTCCTCCGAGTAGCCGTAGAGCCTTTCCGCGGCGGGGTTCCAGCTGACGATGGTGCCGCCCAGGCTCGTGGAGTCGATGGCATCGGTGGAGTTCTGGACGATGGATGCCAGTACGCGTTGAGTTTCCTCGGCCTTCCGGTGCTTGTTCATGAGGCCTTGGGCATAGCCCAGAAAAGCAAGAGGGCGATCATGACGCTTATACGTATGACCAATTCGTGCGAAGTTTCGGCCCAAAAGAGATCCTCGCTAACCCGGTAAGGCACCGCAAGCCCCATCCCGATCGGGATCGGCCGATCCTTCCAAGCTAGCCGATGCGGGAAGTTACCTTCCAACTCGTCCTCCCTGTTGCGTCAACGCCTGGCGATCCCGGTGCCGAGCGCACCGTTCTTTGGCTTTTCGGCTTTCACGCGCTTCGAAACTCCCTGTACCGCTTCCTACGGCCTTCACCTGAGTTATCGGCACAATGGTTCCGGGAGTTTAACGACGGCCCATAAAGAAAGAAGACCCGGAGAGTTTGGGTTGGTACGGCCCCAACGCCCAGCACGCCAGACCGTGATCCTCGTGTAGCACTTCTTACCGGCCCGAGAAAGACCGCTATTCGCACCGCCCCTACTCAAAGGCTTCGGGAGAACCCGGCAGGCTAATCCCGCCGGCTGCTAGAAGCCAGGACGAGTCCTCCGACGAGCAGACCGACGCCCAGAAGCGCGACGGGCCCGAGGCGCTCGCCGAGCACCAGGACGCCGAGCAGGCCGGCCGTGAGCGGCTCGGCCAGGGAGAGGGTGGCCGCCGTCGTCACCGGCACCGAGGCCAGGCCCCGCCCGAAAAGCAGGTAGGCCGTGGCGGTAGCGAGCAGCCCCAGTTCCAGGGCCACGGGCGCCCCGCGCGGCTCCAGAATCCAGGATGAGTCCACGAAGAGCAGCACCGGGGAGAGCAGAAGGGCACCGAGGGAGAAGGCCACGGCCATCACTGCTGTGTGGGGCTTTTCGGCGAGGAGGCGTTTGGCGGCCGTCGCGAAGGCGGCGTAGGAGGCGCCGGCGCCCAGGGCGAGCAGT
>JADDPY010000054.1:12763-18667 GCA_016781635.1 Rubrobacter sp. | reverse complement strand
CGCCCGTAACGGAGACCCCGGCGAAGAACAGCGGCTGGTAGGCGGCCATTGCCGCCCCCGCGGTCGCCGTCGCAACGGGCGGCCAGCCCTCGAGGGCGCCGAGATCGCCCCTCACGACGGCGAATGCCAACAGAGCAAGGCCACCGACGGCGATCCTCACCGCGCCGACCGAAAGGGGACCCGCGCCCTCGGGGGCGAAGGCCTGAGCGGTGCCGGTGGTGCCCCAAAGAACCGCCGCGACCAGGACGAACAGATGGCCGGAGAGTTGCGGTTCGGTAGCCGCGCCATCGGCTCTTCTCAATCGTCCCCCCTCGATGGAGCCGGCGTCGCTCGCCGGGCTATGGGCGGGACAAGAGGGGACTCCGCCCTCGCGCAGGGATGGGAGACCGCGTCTGCCGGATCTACCGAGGGTCCCGGCCGCCTCGCTAGGACGATCTGCGCCGCCGGTAGGTGCGCATCTTGGCCCTCGCCCCGCATACGTCCATCGTGCACCAGCTCCCCGAACGGTTCTTCGAGCCGTCGTAGAAGACCCACAAGCAGTCCTCGTTGCGGCACGCCTTCAGCCTTCGCCACTTGCCCTCGGCCGCCCCGAGCACGACGGCGGCCAAGACACTCCCCATAACCCCTCCGATCGTGCCCCCCGCCCCGGCCGCCGGCACCAGGCTAGGCTCCCCCCCCGGGTCGAAACGGGCCGACAGAGGAGCCAACGACGCGACCTCGTTGAGCGCCTCGGCGCCGGCCTCCCCTCCGGGCTCGCCGTTGTGGGCGAGCAGCAAGGCCCTCAAGCCCTCGCGGAAGGCGATAAGACGGCGCCGATCATCCTCGTTGGGCCGCGCGCCGTCCCCCAAGAAGCCGTGCTCGGAGAGCCAGACCGTCGCCCCGTCTAAGTCCTCCAACAGATCGTAGCCGTGCATGACGTTCCTGGTGTTCACGAACGATTGGACCAGCGCCAGCGGCTCGGGGGCCGGCTTCAAGCTGAGGCCGTCCAGCCTCCGTGCTTCGTCTCCTCCTTGCTCCATCCCGTTATTTTACCGCCGAAGGGTATTGACCGGTAATGATTACTGTCATAAAGTGTTTGACGGTAACGGCAAGCCCGGCTCGTGGTTCGGGCTTGAGGCATAGGAGGAGGCGCTCATGGCTTGGGGACAAGGTTCGGAGGTACGATGGCAGCTCGGGAGGCGCGTCGAGACGTCGGGCGGCGAGGTGGCCTACGAGGTGTTCGGCGAGGGGCCGCCGGTGGTGCTGGTGCACGGGACGCCGAGCCGTTCGTACATCTGGCGCGAGGTCGTGCCGGCGCTGGCTGATCGCTTCTCGGTGTACGTCTACGATCTGCTGGGCTTCGGGGAGTCGGAGAGGGGCGAGGGCGTAGACGTCTCCATCGCGGCGCAGGGAAGGGCGTTGACGGAGCTTGTAGAGGCGTGGGGGCTCGAGAAGCCGCGGGTCGCTGGACACGATATCGGGAGCGCGATCGTGCTCCGAACGCATCTTGTCGAGGACACGCCATTCGAGCGCATCGTGCTTCTGGACGCGCTCGTCTTTACACCGTGGGGGACGCCGGCTCTGAAGCACGTGAAGGAGCACCTGGGCGCCTACCGGACGATGCCGCTGGGCGTTTTCGAGGCATACGTGGCCGCGCGCCTCAAAGAAGCTACGAGCCGGCCGATGGACGAGGGGGCCTTTGAGGCGTACCTGTCGCAGTGGCGCGGGTCGGAGGGACGGGCGGCTTACCTGAGAAAGGACGAGGCGTTGGTCGAGCGGGACACGGCGCAGGTCGAGCCGCTTCTAGGGTCCATCGGGGTGCCAGTTCGGATTCTTTGGGGGGAAGAAGATGCCTGGGTCGAGCCTCCGCAAGCGACGATCCTGGCGGAGACTATACCGGGCGCCGAAGCGAAGTTCGTGGCGGGCGCAGGACACTTCGTGATGGAGGACGCACCGCGAGAGGTGGCGGAAGCCCTGGTCGATTTCTTTACGGCTCCGCAGTGAACGATGTCGACGCGTCGGCGGGCGGGGCCAGGCGGCTGGGTCTTGCGGGGTTTTGCGCGACGGCGGTGACTTTTGGGCCGGCGCGCAACGGTTACGGGTTGTTCTTGCCCGAGATCCGGGAGGAGTTCGGGCTGTCCACCGAACTACTTGGTTTCATCGCCAGCGGATTGTACGCGGGTTATCTCGGCGCCCTCGTGGTCGTAGGGTTCCTCGCCGCACGGGTCGGTCCCCGCGTCCCCGTGCTAGTAGGCCTCGCGTCGGCGTGTTTAGGGATGGCGCTGGTCGCCCTCTCGCCGAACGTCGAGGTACTCGTGACAGGGGTGGTTCTGGCCGGTACGAGCGCGGGGTGGACGTGGGCTCCCTACAACGACGCCGCGGAGCGCGTCGTGCCCCCGTCGTCGAGGGACCGCGTCCTGTCCGTCGTCAGCACGGGGACGACCTTCGGCATAGCGGTTGCCGGCCTGGTGGCGCTCGCCACGCTCGTTCTGGACACCCCCTGGCGGGCGCCCTGGCTTGCCTTTGCCGCGTGCGCCGTGGCAGCAGCGGCACTCAATGCCTGGTTGCTGCCCCGGGGTGGCTCCCATGGTGCTAAGAAAGCGTCGCCAGGAGGTTGGTCCGGCCTCGGCTGGTTGTGGTCCGCGGCATCAGCGCCGCTGTTCGCCGTGGCGCTCTCCTTTGGGGTGGTCAACGCGGTGTACTGGTCGTTCGCGGTTGACCTGGTCTCCGGCGCGGGTGGCGCCTCCCCGGCCACCGGTCCCGTCCTTTACGCCGTACTGGGGGGCGCGGGCTTCGCCGGGCTGTTCACCGGCGACCTCTCTGCCCGGTTCGGGCTGCGACGGGTGCTCCGAGCGACCCTGGCCTCCTTGGGGGCCGCGGCGGGGCTGCTTGGCCTTGCAGCGGGCTGGCTGCCGGCCGTAGGTGCTTCGGCCGTGCTCTTCGGGGCGGGCACTATGGTCATGAGCGCGCTGTTGTCGGTGTGGAGCTCGGCCGTCTTTCGGGAGCGACCCTCGACGGGCTTCTCCGCCGCGCTGCTGCTGTTCGGCGCCGGGAGCGCCCTGGGGCCGGGGGCCGGGGGCATATTCGCCGCCAGCTTCGGGCTCGGCGCCGCGTTTCTCCTCACGGCCGTGCTCGCTTTGGCGACCGCGTTCATGATCGTGCCGGAGGCGCCGAAAGGTTCGCCCTGATGCTTCTCTACCCCGTGTGCTCGCGCAGCGCTCGCCACGCCCGGCTCAGGTCTCCGCCGGGACGTAGGACCTCACTGAGGATGACGAACGCGTTCGTCACCACGCCCGAGGCGACGAGCAAACCCCGCGCTCTGGGGACGCCGTGGCCCATCGCGTAAGCCGGGATGGCGAGGCCGACGAGCACGGTCCCCAGGGTTCCCGCGGAGTACATCGCCGCGCGCGCCACGGGTGAGGCCGCCCGGAGGGACGCGGGCTCGGCACGGGCACTGAGGAGGGGAAGATGTGAGAATACCCAGCGTACCCCGGGCGGGTAGAGGTGAGGGTGGCTCGTGCCGTGGAGGCCGTACCCGGTGAAGCGGATGCCCAGGGCGCGTCCGACAATCCAGTGGGAGAAGGCGTGCTCCGAGAAGTACGCCAGAAGCCGACTCGCTATCATCCACGGCATGCCGTGGGCTCCTTTACGACCGGCATGCCTCGCGAGCACGGCCGCACCGATCAGCCCGCCTGCTTGAACGGCGTTGCCCTGGGCGACGGACATGGTGAGCCAGGGCGTGACGCGCTTCGGGGTGGGCATTCGTGTGCTCCTTCTTCCGGTGGACGATACTTGCAACCTACCCACGTCGAGCCTCGCCGTATCTTTAATGGTCGCCGTTCTCGTACACCCTCGACCGAGGGCGTCGAGCCTTGCGTGGGGGCGGCCGGTACGAGTGGAACCCCTCTCTTCCAACCCCCATCCGGACGCTCAAGCATGGTCTCCGGCGTCGGCGGGATCTTGAGGAGGGTAGACGAGACGCAGAGGCCCATCCTCGTTCACGACCTCGGCCCAGGGGGTGATCCCGTGCGTTTGACGGCGCGTCTCGCTCAGGATGTGCTCCACGGTCGTGCCCATCGCAACGAGGGCGTCGGAGATCATCCGCCGGTGGCAGCGCCACCACACCGCCTCCGAGCACATCAGGCACACCCGTTCGTGTCCGCACAGCTCGAGCAGCACTTCGAGGCCCTCCCGAAACTCCGGCGTCTCCATGTGATCGGCGTAGCCCCGGAAGGATATGTTTCGCCACCCGGTGTTCGGGGAGTCGGGGAGCGGGCGTCTGCGTCCGCCGAGACCCGGAAGGTGCGCGTACCCGATGCCCTCCCGCAGCAGTCCTTCCGGCAGGGAGGCTTCGTCGAATTGCTGGTGCCGCGGCGAATGGGGGAAGCGGCGCACGTCGGCCAGGAGGGTTACCCCGGCCGGACGCAGCAACCCCATAAACTCCTCGATGGTCCTCGTCGAGTGCCCGATGGTCAGCACCAGAGACGCGTTCTGGGGTCGGTGACCTATCATCCGTTCCTCCGCAATCGTCTTGGACAGCAGCAAATCATGCGTACCTCTCCCCTGTCGGAGCCCCCGATTACCTCGGGCCGCGCGGCATCTTCGTCTCCCGATACTACCGTCGCCACGGAGTGGATCGGGTAGGCTCCATAGAAGTACCTTGTGGAACTACTTCCGTGGGGCATATGGGGTGCGCGTGGCGCTTCGCGCTCGGGAGAAGCCTGTACGAGCGTCAGGAGCCGTCCGCGGATGCTGACCGTGAAAGATGGACCCGGGCTCGGCGTACGAGGTGCTACCCTCAAAGAGCGGTTTCGGGGGGCCTTTCACGCAGGGGGCGTCCCCCGACGGACCGAGGTTTCGATACGGAGGTATTTTACCGATGGCTTTCTCCCTTTCTGTTCTGGATCTCTCGCCGGTCAGCACCGGCTCGGACGCGGTTCGGGCGCTACGGAACACGCTGGAGCTTGCGCGGCTCGCCGACGATCTCGGCTTCGAGCGGTACTGGCTGGCCGAGCATCACAACCTGCCGAGCGTCGCGAGCCCCGCGCCGGAGGTGATGATCGGGCACGTGGCGATGGAGACCTCGCGCATACGGGTGGGCGCCGGGGGCATCATGCTCCCCAACCACGCACCGCTAAAGGTCGCGGAGACCTTTCGGGTGCTGGAGGCCCTGCACCCGGGACGCATCGACCTCGGTATCGGACGGGCCCCGGGCACCGATCCCGTGACGGCGACGGCGCTGCGCGGATCTCGGGGCGGGGCGGGGGCCGAGGATTTCCCGGAGCAGTTCGGAGAGCTTCTGGCCTTCTCGGGTGGCGGCTTCCCCGAGGATCATGCCTTCCACTCGATCTCCGCGGCACCGGAAGGCGTCGACCTGCCACCGATCTGGCTGCTCGGGTCCAGCGGCTACTCGGCGAAGGCCGCCGGGGAGATGGGACTGGGCTACGCCTTCGCCTCCCACTTCAGCCCCGTGGACCCGGCGCCACTACTGCACGCCTACCGTGAGAACTTCAGGCCCTCCGACAGGTTCGCGGAGCCCCACGCCATCCTCGCGGCTTCGGTAGTCTGCGCCGATACGGACGAGCGGGCCGAAGAGTTGGCCTCGTCCATGGGCCTCGCCTGGGTTCGCATGCGCACCGGCAAGCCCGGCCCGCTGCCCAGCCCCGAGGAGGCGATGGGCTATCCGTACACGCCGGGTGAGCGCCGCCTGTTCGAAAACTACCGCTCCATGCAGGTCGTAGGCAGCGTTTCTACGGTGCAGGCGCGCCTCGAAGAGCTCGCCGAGCGTACGGCGGCGGATGAGATCCTGGTCACCACGATGGTCCACGACCACGGCGAGAGGCTCCGCTCGTACGAGAGACTCGCCGACGCCTTCGGGCTGGGCCGCGCCCCCGTGAGCCAGGCCGCCAGGGGCTGAGGCTCCGT
>JADDPY010000054.1:9436-12724 GCA_016781635.1 Rubrobacter sp. | reverse complement strand
GATTATCCGAGAGCCGCGGCCAGCTTACGGACGCCCCCGAGGATCTCCGTCTCCGTGAGGGCAGCGTAGCCGAGCAGTAGTCCGGGACGAGAGGGCTCGGGGTACGGCGAACCGCTCAGGGCGTGCGCCGATATCGACGGCGCTTCTACGCCAAGGGCCGCCGCCCTCCGCGAGGCCTCGCGGTCGTCGGCCCCCTCGGGCAGGAAGCCGACGAGGTGCATGCCGGCCTCGGCGGGGCCGACGTCGAGCAGGCCGCCGAGTTCCCCCCTCGCCGCCTCGACGAGCGCGTTCTGCCGCCCGGCGTAGAGGGTCCGCATCCTGCGCACGTGCCGGGCGAAATGGCCCTCCGCGATAAAGTCGGCGAGCACCGCCTGCTCTATCACGGGCGAGTGCCGGTCGGAGAGCTCGCGGGCGGCGACGAAAGCGTCCACAAGATCCGGCGGCACGACGAGGTAGCCGAGCCTCAGCGCCGGGTAGAGGACCTTGCTGAAGGTGCCAATGTAGACGACGCGCCCCTCGGCATCGAGTCCCTGCAACGCCTCCAGGGGCCTGCCCGAGTAGCGATACTCCCCATCGTAATCATCCTCGACGACCCAGGCCCCCGCGCGGCTCGCCCACCGCAGAAGCTCCAGCCTCCTGGATAACCCCATCGTCGGCCCCAGTGGATATTGGTGCGAGGGCGTTACGTAGGCCATACGAGCGTCGGCCTCGCGCCGCGTACCGGCCGAGACGTCGAGGCCCTCCCCGTCTACCGGCACGGGCACCAACCGGGCTCCGGCGCCGGTGAGGGCGGCCCTGGCGCCGGCGTAGCCGGGGTCCTCCACCCACGCGGCGTCGCCCGGATCCAGCAGCACCCTGGCCGCGAGGTCGAGGGCCTGCTGCGAGCCCGAGACCACGACCACCTGCTCCGGCGAGCAGCGGACCGCCCGCGCCGCCCCCAGGTACCCGGCGATGGCCTCCCTGAGGGCCGGTAGTCCGCCGGGTCGCCGTAGCCCAGGATCCCACCCGGAGGGCGCCGCCAGCGCCGGGCCGCGATGGCCCTCCACTCCTTGTGAGGAAACTCCTCGAGCGCCGGCACACACGGCCTGAAGGCTCGGGGACGCCCCACGTCCCTCACGGTCACCGTCCGCGTGGCCGCCAGAAGCTCACCGCGCCGTGACAAGCGCCGCCCCACGGACGGCCCGCGTTCCCCACGCAAACCTCCATCCTGCGCGCCCCGGTGTGCCCTGAGCATCTCGTCGGGGAGGGCACCGGCCACATACGTGCCGGATCCGACCCTGCCCTCGAGGTAGCCTTCGACCAGAAGCTGCGAGAAGGCGCTCGTGACCGTGTTGCGCGAGACCTCAAGCTCGGCGGCCAGCCCCCTCGTGGAGGGGAGCCTCGCCCCGACGGGGAAACGCCCCGCGAGGATACCCTCGCGCAAACCGTCGTAAAGCTGTCTGTGCAGCGGCACCCCAGAAGATCGGTCCAGGGGAACTATGACGGCGACGTCGATGGCACCCTCTATCATCCGGCCTCCCGCTACTGCGTAGAATTGGCACCCTCAAAATAGTCAAGAATGGATCTTGTGTAAAGTCCAATACGGTCTTAGTTTGGGTGGCGTGTCGTGGAAATCGGGGAAGGGTGTGGAGATGTGGAAGGATCTGGCGACCGTGTTGGAGGGGTGCGTCGTGCGGCTCGAGCCGCTGGGGTGGCATCACGAGGATGGGCTTTTCGAGGCGGCACGGGAGCCGGAGATCTGGCGCTGGCTCCCGCACGACGCCTCGCGGGATCGGGCCGTCTTCCGGCGCTGGCTCGGGGGTGCCATCGCGGCATCACGGGACGGCAGGGAGGCGGCCTTCGCCACTGTCGACGCGCGCACGGGAGAGCCCATCGGCAGCACCCGCTACCTCGCCTTGAGACCCGAGCATAAGGGGCTCGAAATCGGCTGGACCTGGCTCGCCCCGTCCGCCTGGGGGACCGGCGCCAACGTAGAAGCCAAGCTGCTCATGCTGGGGCACGCCTTCGGGCCGCTGGGCTGCATGCGGGTCGAGTTCAAGACCGACGCGCGCAACGAGCGGTCGCGCGGCGCCTTGTCGGCGCTTCCCGCACGCTTCGAGGGCATCTTTCGCAAGCACAGACTCCTGCTCGGAGGGCAGGAAATCCGGGATTCAGCCTACTACAGCATCATCGACGACGAGTGGCCGGAGGTCGAGGCAGCCCTGCGACAGCGCCTGAAGAGGATGACCGACCGGCGAAAGCAGGCAGGATGAGTGGAGAAACCGAGAGTATCGGCGAGAGGCGCAGGACAACGGTCGCCGGCACGGTAGCGCTTCTAAGGGGATCAGACGGGAAGCGATTCGTTGGAGTACTCGAACACGGCAGACGGAGGTCGAGCTCTACGCGCCGCGCGGCGTGGACGGGCAGACGCCGCACAGACGCGACGAGCCGTACGTGGTGGTGAGCGGAACCGGGGAGTTCGTCAACGGGCCAGAGAGGCATCCGTTCGGACCCGGCGATGTCCTGTTCGTGCCCGCGGCGACTCTGAAGGCGCGAAGACGTAAACGCATACACGCGCACTTGTTCCTACGTGGAGACGTAGCGTTCGCTTGGCGTATTCGTCAGCTGCGTGCTGTAGGACATTGCCGCCTCGCTCGTCCTCGAGGCGGTAGGGTAAACGCCTTGGCTCTACGGCCTTATTCCAACTGCGGGGCTACAAAACAATTATAGGGTCGCCTTCCCGGATCTTCCGGCCCTCGACGACCCTGGCACAAATGCCGCCGCGACCTTTTAGAGCCTCGGTCATGCCTGGCTCGGTGAGCCTTTCTACATGGCGGCAGATCGAGCACGGCTTCTGATACTCGAAGACCGCCTCCCCTATGCGGAACCTCTTGCGGCGCAGGTCGTCGAGATCGATGCCCCGGGTCACCACGTTGCGCCGGTGCTCACCATCCATCACGCTCACCCCCGCTTCCCCCTCCATCGCCTCGAGGTCCTCGGCCTCGACGAGGGTGACCTCGCAGGCCCTTATTCCGAAACGGCTCCAGTGCCCGGTGCCCTCGGAGTAGCGGTCGCCCTCGAGGCCCCGTCCCCCCAGGGCCTCCGCCTCCCCGACGCGCTCGGCCGTCGCACCTCCCTGAGAAGCTATGTATATCCCTTCGATGAAGCCTGCCACAGCGCTCTCCTCCGACGTTGCCGCACGTGGTAACCGGATGACCGAAGCCCGACCTCACCGGTAAAGATGAGAGGCTATCCGTGAACGGCGGGCTCCGCCCATTTTACAAACCCACCGCGAGGCGAGGGACCGAG
>JADDPY010000054.1:5649-9329 GCA_016781635.1 Rubrobacter sp. | reverse complement strand
GAGTCCCTACAGCCGGATTACCCGGCCCCCAAACCCCTACGGCGTATCTCGTGGGCGATCAGCGCTCCGGGTACCAGCAAGAGGGGCGACACGAGGCATCCGCAAGGCACCACTATGCAACCGAACCTGGTGTTGCCCCGCCTCGTCCAGAACATCCACGTCCCCTTCTGTTGCTCGTCCCTGCTAGAAGCTTACTACTCTTCCCATACCCATAAAGGTTGGAAGCTACCCGCCCCGTAGGACGAAGCCAACGTATCGAGTGTGGTCAGGAAGTACCGTTCGACGCTTCTCCCGCGCTGGAACACCCGGTTTCGAGAGTATCGAACCGGTCGTGTTTTTGTGTCTACCGCTAGTCGCGGTGAACGTACGGTCGGCTGTGCGGGACGTCGTCGTAGACGCTACTTCTACGGCGTCGGGTCTTCCGGGGTGGTGCGGGCCGTTGGATGGCCGTCTCTCAATGGTCTTCGTCCGAGTCGTGGGCCATCTCGTCTATCGCGACGGCGACGGCGAGGATGAGACCGTCGTCCTCGCCCGGGACGACGTCCACGCCGTAAGTGTCGCTCAGCGTGAAACGGTGCTTCGATATGCGGGCGACGGGGTCGCCCCCGCGGCTGATGGCGTACTCGTGATGCATGATGTCCCCCTGGGCGATGAGGTCTACGCCGCCGGCGACGTCGATCGAGAACTTGTGGCGGAAGGGCGAAAACCGCGCTTTGCGTATGGTGGCGACCTTGGAGCCCCCGCGCAGGATGTTCATGCTCTCGCGCAAGGCGAGCTTCTTCTCGCGGATCGTGGCTACCTCGCGGCCCTGGAGGTCCTCGATCACGAACGTCTCGCGGAGCCTCATGACCTTTCCGTCGACCCTGTAGACCGGGTTGCCGACCTCGTCCGTGATATCGAAATCCTCGCCTATGGAGACGAGCCGCTGCCGCATCGTGTAACGTGCCATTGCGTCCTCCTGAACCGTTCGGTTACCTCACCTGATACCCGTGCGCGCCTGACGCGACACCGGCGACGTTCACGATGAGCGTACGAGCGGAAGTCCTGTCGCACGCACGACGGGGGCGCGTCTTCTGCCCATGCCGAGAAGGGGTGACGCGGTCACCTGCGGAGCTCGCGGAGGTTGTCCCAGAGGACGTAGGCGCCGACGGCCAGCACCGAGAGGACCACGAGCGGCCAGAAAAACTCGTAGACGACGACGAGGGCTGCGACCACCGCCAGCCCTATGTTCGCGCTGCTCAGGAGGTTGGTGAGCCGGCGTCTGAAGACGGCCTCGACGAACGCGAACACGGCTATGCCGGCGACGAGCGCCGCGGCGAGGTGCTGGCGCGCTTGGATCACTATCACGACGAGGGCCACGAGCATCAGCCCCACGCTCGCGGCGGCCCACACCTCGGCCGCCCGGCCGACGCGCAGGTCGGCGTCGGAGGCGGGCGCGTGGGGGCGGGAGAGGTGTGCGCGAGCCGGGCCGCGCTCCCCCGCCCTCAGCCGTTCGGCGTACTCCCCGAGCGACTGCGAAACTTCCAGCTCGGCGGCCAGTCGCGCCCGGAGCCGCCCTAGCTCGCCGGAGAGCTCGCCGGTCTGCCTCAGCCGGTCCTCGTACGATGCGTCGAGGTGGGATCTCCCCCTCATGGCCGCGACCTCCGCCCCGAGCCCCCTGAGCTTCGGGACTTTCTCCTCGACCTCCGCGCGCAGGGCCGCGCAACGCGCCTCGATCTCCGCCCGCTTTTCGAGGACCGCCCCGAGCATTCCGGCCGAAGGGGGTTCCTTGTCGAGGCCGGACCATCCGACCGGGTCGAACCACACGCGGCGCACGCTCCCGTCGCGGTTGTACATCGGCCCCGCGGGGGCGTCCTCGCCCTCGAAGGGGTCTCGCGTGTAGAGCCCCCACAACCCCCGGTACCCGGAGACCCAGCCCGTCGGCGGCTCGGCAAGAATCCGCGGCGGGTCCCACGCCTCGTCCCCGCCCTCCCCGATCGTCAGGCCGTCGCCGCGAGCGTAATCCACGAAGGGGATGAGCAGGTATTCCCCTCCCCCGTTGGCCCTTGATTGCCTCCCAATCCCGGCGTACTGGCGCAGCGTCTCCCTCCAGAACGACCGCACGGCGGTCGCGGCCCTGGCGAGTGGCCTGGGAAGGGGGAGCCGCACCTCGGTCAGGTACTCGCCCGCGACGTAGTAGCTGGCGTGGGAGCCTGCACCGACGTAGACCACCGGGTGTTCACCGACCTTCTCCAGCTCCGGATCGTCCCACCGGCGCCGGAGGTCGTCGCCGGAGTAGTCGTGGGAGGCGTAGGCCACCCATTCGGGGCGGACCTCCCCACCCTCCGACTCGGAGAGGTAGACCGAGACGAGCTCCCAGTCCGCCTCGTGGTCGTTCGCGCCGAAGAACCCGGAGCGCCAGTCGTTGAAAGGGTAGAAAAACCAGTACTGCAGAACCACCCAGTCGTCCTGGCGGAACACCCGGCCGTGGTAACGGTAGTGCTCGCCCTCTTCCATGATGCGCTCGTACCGGGAGGCCGCGAGCGACGCGGCTTCCCCCGGTACCCGTCCCCGGGCCAGCAGGACGATCGAGTATAAGGCGTCCATGAGGCGGGAGAAGTACCCGACGCGCGCCAGACGGCCCCGCCCGGCGCGAAAGGCCTTGCGTGCCTCCCTGAGCCCGGCGGCACCCCTCCACAGGGGCTCGAGGGGCGAGGTTCGAGAGCCCGGTTTCTCCACGTTCCGGGGATCGGCGAACCGGAGAAAATGGACGGCACCGAACCCGTCGACGGGTTGCAGCGGGAGCCGCTCCAGGGTCAGCTCCCCGGCCGGCACCACGCGAACGGACTCCTCGCCGAGCTTCTGGACCCAGAGGCTGCAAGCTCGCACGTACGGCTCGACATCCATCGGACGAAACCTGTCTCCGCTCGTGGAGCGAACGACGGGCTCGAAGCGCCTCAGCAAAGGGAGGTGCCCGTCGGCCTCAATCACCAAGCACCGTCCCCGGGGGCGCGCGCGGCCTCCCGGCCGGAATGGAAGACCACCCGCACGTCGTGGGAGTTCAGGTACAGGACCATCAGGACGCAGTAGACCATCACGGGGTAGACGTAGAGCGGCGCCGGACCGGAGTAGAGCCACAGGCAGATCGCCAGGCTCGCCCCCTGCGAGAGCGCGGCCAGGATCCAACCGCGCCGGGACAGAAACAGGAAGCCCAGAGCGGCGAGAAACGCCAGAACGGCGGATGGGACGAACAACAAGGAGGTCGCGGCCCAGATCACCTGCCCCAACGGCGACTCGGGGTCCAACCGCCACCAATCGACCTGCGAGATCTCGTAGGCGACCACGCCCGCGAGCCCCGCCGCCTGCAGGATGAGGAGCAGGCCGATCACCCGTATCGGCCTGCGACCCGTCTCGTCAACGTGCGCCGGGTCGGACGGGATGCCCGGCCCTTCCCGGCGAACCGGGGATTCCACTATCCATCCTCCCTCCCGACGCCTCTCGGGAAACAGCAGAAAACGCGATTGTAGACCATGTTTCAGCTGCGCTCCCGCCCCGGAGACACAGCGCCGGCAGGAGGCAAACCCCACGGTTGTTCCCCGCCGGGGGAGACCCCGCCCCTCAGGCAGACGGGCGGGGGGCTTTTCGAGAAGCTTACTTCTTGCGCATACCCGGTTCGAGGACCTTCTTGCGCAGGCGGATGG
>JADDPY010000054.1:0-5477 GCA_016781635.1 Rubrobacter sp. | reverse complement strand
CTCGCCGACGACCATCCCGACGTAGACCTCGGTCGCGGGCGTGATAAAGAACGTGCCGCGGTCCTGGAGCTTCCAGATCGAGTAGGCAAAGGCGCTGCCGGCCTCAGACGCTACGAGGGAACCGTTCTGGCGGGTCTTGAACTCGCCCGCCCACGGGGCGTAGCCGTCGAAGACGTGGTTCATGATCCCCGTCCCCTGCGTCATAGAGAGAAACTGCGTGCGGAACCCGAAGAGGGCGCGCGACGGGATCCTGAACTCGACCCGCGTCCGGCTCCCCTGCATCTCCATGTTCGCGAGGTTCCCCCGGCGGCTGCTCAAGACCCCGATCACGGCCGAGGCGAACTCCTCGGGCACGTCGATCACGAGGTGCTCGACCGGCTCGTGCTTTTTGCCGTCGATCTCGCGCGTGATGACCTCCGGCGCGCTGACCTGCACCTCGTACCCCTCCCGGCGCATGTTCTCCAGCAGGATGGAAAGGTGAAGCTCGCCCCTCCCGGAGACCTGGAACTCGTCCGGGCGGAGTTCCTCGACGCGCAGCGACACGTTGGTCTGAACCTCACGCCTCAAGCGGTCCCCGAGGTGGCGGCTGGTGACGAACTTGCCTTCTTTACCGGCGAACGGCGAGGTGTTCGGCTGGAAGACCATGCTAACCGTCGGCTCATCGACCGTAATGATCGGGAGCGCCATCGGCTGCATGAGGTCCGCGACGGTCTCCCCGATCTGGGCGTTCTCGATCCCGGAGAGCGCCACGATGTCTCCCGAGCCGACCTCCTCGACCTCGATGCGCTTCAGCCCGAGGTGCGTGAACGGCTGCGCCACGCGGACCTTCGTCATCGTGCCGTCCTTGTGGATCAAGTTGACGGATTCGCCGCGCTTTACCTTGCCGCGCCGCACGCGCCCGATCACGATCCGCCCGAGATAATCCGAGTAGTCGAGGTTGGCGACGACCATCTGGAACGGCTGCTCGAGCTCCACCGCGGGCGCCGGAATCTGCCCCAGAATCGTCTCGAAAAGCTCGTGCATGTCGTCCTGCGGATCGTCCAAATCGCCGAACACCTTGCCCTCACGAGCGACGGCGTACAGGATCGGGAAATCGAGCTGCTCGTCCGATGCCCCGAGCTCGGCCATGAGGTCGAACGTCAGATCCACGACCTCCTCGGGCCGGGCGTCCTGACGGTCTATCTTGTTGATGACCACGATCGGCTTGAGGCCGAGCTCGATGGCCTTCCGAAGCACGAAGCGCGTCTGCGGCATCGGACCCTCGGCCGCGTCCACGAGGAGCAGGCAACCGTCGACCATCCCGAGGACGCGCTCGACCTCGCCGCCGAAGTCCGCGTGGCCCGGGGTATCGACTATGTTGACCTTGACGCCCTCGTACTCGACGGCGGTGTTCTTGGAGAGGATCGTAATGCCCCGCTCCTTCTCCAGAACGTTCGAGTCCATCGCGCGCTCGGCGATCTCCTGCCCGTGCCCGAGCTCCATGGTCTGCGTGAGCATCCCGTCCACGAGCGTCGTCTTCCCGTGGTCGACGTGTGCAATGATAGCAATGTTGCGATATTCCATGAAAGTCTCCTGACCCGATCGCCGCTGCGTCGTTGGCGCCTTGCAAGACCGCGTGTGTCGGAATCAAGGCAATAGAAAAGGCCGCGCCGCGCGACCACACAGAAGCTTAGTTTACCGCACGAAGTACCAAGTAACGGCCTAGTAACATCTTTTTCGGGGATTGAGAGACATTGCTCGACGCCACTTCCCCCCTCACAATGAGTGTGACGGGTTACGGGTATTGGTGGGAGCCACAAGCCAGCGGTAGTATATTCGACACATCGTCTACGAGTCCATGCGCGGCGCGCGAGGTCGAAGGCATGGCTCGATATAAGAGGCGGGCGTCACCCCGGGTTTGGGGTGCTGTTCGGGTTTTTCGGAACGTTTAGGGAAGCTTATAAGAGTTGGAAGGAGATATTTTGAGCGAGTTGTTTTCACCGTTGAAGATACGGGACGTCGAGTTCAAGAACCGCGTCTTCGTCTCGCCGATGTGCCAGTACTCGGCGGAGGACGGGATGCCCAACGACTGGCACTTCGTGCACCTCGGGGCCCGGGCGGTCGGTGGCGCCGGGCTGGTGATCCTGGAGGCCACGGGCGTGAACCCGGAGGGGCGCATCACCCCCCACGACCTCGGCATCTGGTCGGATGCTCACGCCGAAGCGTACTCCCGGATCACAAAGTTCATCAAGGATCAGGGCGCGGTGCCGGGGGTGCAGCTCGCCCACGCCGGCCGTAAGGCCTCGACCGACGCCCCATGGCACGGAGGAAGGGCCGTCGGCGAGAGCGACGGCGGCTGGAACCCCGTCGCGCCGAGCGCCGTCGCCTTCGACGAGGGCTTCCCGATGCCGACGGAGATGGACGAGAGCGATATCGAGAAGGTTGTCGAGGACTTCCGGGCGGCGACCCGGAGGAGCCTCGCCGCCGGGTTCGAGGTCGTCGAGGTCCACATGGCCCACGGCTACCTGCTCCACCAATTCCTCTCGCCGCTCTCCAACCGCAGGGAGGACGGGTACGGCGGCTCGCTGGAGAACCGCGCCCGGTTGCCGCTCGAAGTGGCCCGCGCCGTCCGCGAGGAGTGGCCGGAGAACCTGCCCGTCTTCGTCCGCATCTCGGCGACGGACTGGGTCGAAGGGGGCTGGAGCCTGGAGGATTCGGTCTGGCTCTCCGCGCGCCTCAAGGAGATAGGCATCGACCTCGTGGACTGCTCCTCCGGCGGCCTCGTCCCCAACGCCAGCATAAAAGTCGAGCCGGGCTACCAGGTGCCGTTCGCCGAGGAGGTGCGGCGTGAGACCGGTATCTCCACCGCCGCCGTCGGCCTTATAACGGAGCCGAAGCAGGCCGAAGGGATAATAGCCAACGGCAAGGCCGACGCCGTGTTGCTGGCCCGCGAGCTCCTTCGCGACCCGCACTGGCCGCTGCGCGCCGCCTACGATCTGGGCGCCAACGCCGACTGGCCCGTCCAGTACGAGAGGGCCAAGCCCCGCGGTTAACCCGGGACGATAACGAAGGCGCCCGAAGAGGCGACGTCCTATGACGCGAGGGGGCCGGTCCGTGTGATCGGCCCCTTCGCGTTTCTATTCGCCGAACGAGACGCTGCTTCCCCCGCTCACCTGCCGAACTGAGAGCCGTCCCCGAGGGCCCTGCCGTGCTCCTCCAGCCGCCTCCCGAGCCGTAACTGCGCGGGCTCCCAGGCCTTCAGGGCTGCCGCGACGTCGTCCCTGTAGAAGCTCAAGCTCTCCGCGAGCGCGGTGGCGTTCGTTACCGCCTTCGCGGTGCTCGCGGCCGTATGCGGACGAGGGACGAACGCCGCGTCCCCGACAAGGCAGGCCCGGCCAAAAGCCATGCGCGGGACGGCCAGGTCATGGATGACCTGCACGAACGGCTCGTCCGTTTCTGCGACCAGGCGTCCGAATGCGTCCGGCAGAACCTCACCGGCTATCGCTTTCTGGTGCTCGGTTAGGTCTTCTCGCACGCGCCCCTGCGGCACGGAGTGGTCGTGGGCCTTGCCGTCTCTGTCCGTGAGAACCTCGCGCAGGGCGTCGCCTTCGGGGACGTTCCAGTACCAGACCCAGTTGAGGAGACGCTCGCCTTGCGCGAGCTCGCCGGAGGGGCCGGGGATGAGGTAGCACAGGATCTGCGTGTTCTTCCCGAGAAAGAACGTGAACCTCTCCGAGAAGGTCCGGGCCAGGGAGGGGCCCAGAGATCTCTCCTCCACCAGGCCCCGCCACGCGACGTAGCCCGCGTACTCGGGGACCGCCCCGGGGAGTAGTAATCGACGGCAGGCGGAGTGAGTGCCGTCGGCGCCGACGAGCAGGTCGCACGATTCCTCAATGTTGCCATCGAAGCTGGCGACGAGGCCCTCGTTGTTTCTCTCGAAGCCGGTGAACTCCTTCCCCTGGTGGTAGCGTTCTTCGGGGAATAGCGCCCGGAGGTGGCCGTAGGCCTTGCCCCAGGACGTCATGAGCTGTTGGCGACTCTCCACCCGCGCCACGCGGCCGTCCCCGTCCAGGTACTGCCTGGCCTCCGCCGCGACACCTACCTCACCCCTCGGGACCCCGCGCTCCTCCAGAAAGCGCAAAAGCTCCGGCTGGACCACGATCCCCGCGCCGCGTCCTTCGAGCTCCCCCCTCGACCTCTCGAAGACCTCCGCCTCCCACCCGGCCTCGCGCAGCGAGATCCCCGCCGCGAGCCCGCCCAGCGAGCCCCCGACCACCACCGCGCGCCGGCCCCTTCGGGGGCCCGTACCGCCTACTCCCACAGGTCGCCGTAGCGGACGTCGGAGTCCTGCTCGTGGGCAGGCACATGGGGGAGGAGGCGTCTCCGCTCCTCGTGGTCGGTCCCTTTCGGTATCAGCAGAACGTCGTTCTTGCCGACGGGCACCGTCCCCTCGTCCCGCCCCTCTTCGCCACCGAAGTAAGAAGTCCCCTCACGCACGAGGTAGACGCGGACACTCACCGGGTTCTTTATACGCCCGTGGCACTCGACGATACCAACACTCGACCGCTCGAAGTCTTCCCCGGTGGCGTAAGCATGCATCTCGATCTCCGGCAGCCTGCTCGTAACCTTCGCCTCCTCACCGTAAACATACTGGTTCCTGACGATGGGCTCCTCCTCACAAAAGCAAGCCGCATCTCGCTCGACCATCCGTATCTACCCCTTTTCCGCAAACAACGCACCGGCGCCCCCATGCTTCCCGTCCCATCCGCCCGGGAGAAGGGGGAGAGATAGGGGGAGTCCACGCCGGCCACCGCAACATCTTGAGGGAGGACGAATTCGGCCTATACTACAAGCCTGAAGTGCTCTAATCTGGCGTGCCATGCACCCAAACGAAGACAACGTCGCGTTCGACTTGCAGGCCCGCAGAGACGAGAGGCACCACGCGGACCACGACGCCCTCCCCGACACGAGAGACCGCACCATCGCCGAGTTGAAGAGTCAGGTAACCCTCCTGCGCCGCGAGCTGGCCCGCAGGGATGACGTCCTGATGTTTCTGGCCGGTATGGTAGGGCCGCATTCGGAGGGCGCATCAAGTGTGCCGAACGAGACCCCTTTTCAAGAACCGCCGGAGAGAGCGGTCTCTCGGACGCCCGTGAGAGCACGTGGCGGCGCCAGCGCCCGTAAAACGACCCGGGGAGAGCCGGAGAAGCCGGCCTGGCCGCCGCTGCCGCACGGATACCGGGTGGTAGCTACCGCGTCCGACGCCTGGCTCCTGGTGGCAAGGGGATCAAGGATAGCCAGCTACCGGGGCATCCTGGACCGCGAAGAGACGGCCCGCGAAGCCTGGGAGCACTACGAGCGCAACGGGTAGGGTCGCCGGGCCCCGGTACTCGGGGCCCGGGCGCGACGATCTCCGGGCAACTAGAATCCTCAGTTGTTCCGTTTAATGACGCTGGAGGAGCCGCTTTGATGCGTAACACGCCGCCGTTCCGTGCAGA
>JADDPY010000100.1 GCA_016781635.1 Rubrobacter sp. | reverse complement strand
TTGCGCTATTTGTGGCCTAGTTTCCGCGCAGATGTTCTGCGGCCCGGTCGAGGTAGAAACTGTTCCACAGCGCCACGGCGTTGACCACCAAGCCCAAAGCGCCGAGCTGGTCCTCCTGCCCCTCCCGGTAACGTTTCCTGACCTCACCGCGTTGGCCGTAGAAGATCTTCCTAGCGTCGTTGTGGCGCTTCTCGTGACGGTTTAGCTGCACGAGTATCCTCCTGCGGTACGCCTCGTCGTCCACTACGAGAGCAAGAACAAGCTTTTCGCCACTCGGCCCACGTTGGCCAACGCGCCCTCTTCGGCGCGCAACCAAAGGATGCCTACGCGCGCCTTGCGGGCCGTCTGCCGTACGAACCTTGCACCCCGGAGTGCGACTGTGCCCCCCGGAGGACATCCGCAACGACGAGACGCTGACCCGCCACGGCTCCGTCAGGAGCCGGGTGAGGTCCGTCGGCGAGCACGACGAGTAAGGACGGATCTCTACTTACGCCCCCGGTCCATAAGCAACCCCAGGGTGGCGCCGTAGACCAGGTGGAGGACGAGCGTCGCCACGGCTATCCGGAGGGTAATCGCCACCCCGAAGAACCCCCAGCCGAGGAGCGGGAAGACCGCGACCTGCATGACGAGCCACAAGAAGACGCCCCACCCCAACCCCTTCCAGACCGTCACCGGGCGCGTCAGGGTCGCGAGGATGGCGCCCGCAACACCGCCGTAGGACAGGTGAGCGACCGCGGCCAGGAGCATGGTCGGGGGCTGTGGCAGCCCTACCCCGAAGAGTCCTAGACCCTTGTTTACCACGGCCTCGGGTATCGGCGCGGGCATGGGGGAGAGCCCCGTGACGACCCCGAGGATCATGAGCGCCGACATCGCTATCGTCGCCATCACTCCCCAACCGAACCCTACCGCCAACCGTTTTGCGTCCATCAGGATGTACCCCTATCCCTTGCTTCGTCGCCCACCGCGTACCCTCCCCCGGTCGCCGCCTCCAGGCAACCACAGAAGCTCGTCTTGATCTCGCAGCCCTCGACCGGATCGGCCTCGGCGAGCCGTTCCCTGTAGTAGAGGAGGTTCTCCCTGAAGGCGGAAAGCTCTCCCATCCTGCGCTCGGTCTCCTCGAGCTTCTCCTCCAGGATCCCCTCCAGGCGAGGCATGATCTCGCCCCTATTGCACCGGGCGGCCAGGGAGACAAGCTTCCTTATCTCTTCCAGGGTGAGCCCCAGTAGCTTCGCCCGCTTGATGAACCCCAGCCGGGCCACCTCCTCCTCGCCGTAGAGGCGGTAGCCGGTCTCCGTCCGGCCTGCGGGCTCGGCAAGCCCCTGCTCCTCGTAGTGGTGGAGGGTCTTCACCGAGAGGCCCGTAAGCCGGGCGACCTCCCCCACCGTTAGCAGCCGCTCTCCCGTGCGCGCTGCGTCCGTCACCCGGACCCCTCGCGCCCGGCCCGACGGCCTTCCGCCGGAAGCCCGGCCTCCGCCCAGTCCTTCTTGCCCCCGACGTAGTCCCTGACGTTCTCGTAGCCCATGGCCGCCAGCTCCCGGGCGGCCTTCTCGGACTTCTGTCACGGCG